>JBOGLD010000068.1:0-24431 GCA_050745885.1 Terriglobales bacterium | reverse complement strand
GGCAGATCGGCGGCGGTGTAGAGCCGGCGCACCGGAGTGCCGGAAACGGTGGTGAAGCGGGCGTGGCCATGCGGGTCGCGATTTACGCCCGTGGGCGCGCCGATCGGCCTCTCCGGCGCCTTCTCCAGAGACGGAAGGAGAGTTTTTTCCGCCCATCCCTTTTCGCCCGCGGAAGGATGCCGGTGGTCGAACACGTCAGCAATCGGATTTTCCGCGACCTGCGGCTTGGGGGGGGTCTTTTCGGGCATTCGCACCCTGCCTGCTCTCGATCATAGAAGAGGCCAGTGCGGGGGGCAAGACGCCAATGTACATGAGAGCCAACAAGTGCGATTGAATCTTATTGATAGTTTTGGATCGCGATACCGGGTGGCTGATTAAGACGACCCAAATCAACAGCGGCGGACATGAGTGTCCGTGCCGCACGGTTACTGGTGTCTGGATTGGGCTACGGCCCTACCACGGGAGGCGTGGGTGGACCATCATCGCTCTTTTTGGTATCGGGCTTTGAAGCATCTGGAGGAAGCACGTTTGCCTTCGTCAGGCCGCTGCCCTCGTCGCCCAGAGGCCTGGTCTGCACTGTCACCCCGGACGCCTTGCGCAAATCTTTCAGAATGTCCTGGCGGTCGTGGCCGGAATACTCCCGGGCAAAGCGGGTAAGCGCCTCGGTCAGGATATCGTGGTGGTGCAGCGTTTCCAGGCCTGGCTCGCGGGTGATGTTCAGCCACAAGCGGTGCACCAGATGAACGTCTTCGGTTTTCAGTGAAGGCGTGTGCGGACCGATGTGGAAGGTGTCCACCTTGAGATCGGGGTAGATGACCTGGAAAATGAATTGCCGCTTGGGCTCAGGCATGGCCTCCCAGGCATGTCCCAGGTAGAAGGCCTGTTCCTGGGCGCTCATCTTGCTCGAGAGTCCTGAAACCACGGCGGAAGCTTCCAGGTTGTTGGCGGTCTGGACAATCGCCGACCAGGGGTCGCGGGCCGGCACAACCAGCAACGAAACGTGCTTGCCGAAGTTTTCGGCGACCGATACGGCGCGGGTAAACAGCTGCTGCTCGTAGTCGCTGAAAATCTGCTCGGTGGAGAGATCGTAGGCGGCGGTCCCGAACTGGCTGACCCGGGCCGACATGACCACAATGTCCTGCTCCTTGGTGTCGATGCGTTCCAAAGCCCACTTCAGGTGGTTCAGCGTGTTGTAATCCCGCACCGTCACCATCACGTTGCCGGGACGGATCCCCAGTCCGGCGCGATCCACAGTGTCGCTTTGCAGCAGTTGGAAGTGTTCCTTCATGTGCTGCTCGGCCAGGGCGTGTTTGCTGCGGTTCATGCGCTCGGAAACCGCGAAGATCAGGAAGAACGCTCCGGTAAAGCTAAGGCCCGCAACCGTGGCGATCGACTTGGTGAACAGATTCAGGATGGCAGTGCAAAACAGCACCAGAAAAACCGAGGCTAGTCCAATGGGCAATTCGTGGCCCGCGATGGTGATGTTGGGCGGCACCTTCCAGCCACGCTCGCCTTTATACTTGATGCGCAGCACCAGCATGGCCAGGCTGTTGAAGGTAAAGCTCCAGATCACTCCAAAGGCATAGGCCTCGCCGAGCAGATAGACGTTGCCGCGGCTCGCCAGAATGGTAAGGAGCTGGAGGACCACCACCAGGTTGACGATCCGGTAAGTAGTGCCGAACCGCGGGTGGGGCTGGCGGAACCAGTCGGTGAGGACTCCATCCTCGGAAATGCGATTGAGGACGCCGTTGGAACCGATGATGGCGGTATTGACCGCGCCCGACAGGATGAGGAAACCGACCACCACGACGAAGGCCCGGAAGACCAAACGCAACAGCAGCGGCCCCCATTCATACATGGCCAGCCCGGCAATCAGGTTGTCTTTATAAACCGGTACCCGTACCGAGTCCGGGATGATCATCACAAACAACAGCGCCGTCAGACCGGTGAATACAAAACTGTAGATGGCAATGATGATAGCTGCCCGCTTCAGGTTCTTCAGCTTGGGATGGGCCAGCTCGCGGTTGACCTGGGCCAGCGATTCCTCGCCGCTCATGGCCAGCACGGAATGGCCGAAGGCGATCAGGATGCCGAGGATGGCGAACTTCGACGCGAGCCCATGCGCCAGGTCGGTGTGCTTCAAAAAGCCCAGGGCTTCCTCGCTGAACTTCAGACTATCGGCCGTAGGCAGCGGAACGGTCTGGTATCCCTGCTTCAACAGCGTCACCGCGGACCAGCCGAGCAGGATGACCACCATCACCGTGGTGATCTGCATCACCCGCAAAGCCTTCTCGCTGGATTCCTGAATTCCCTTGGTGTTCTGCCACCAGAAGTACAGGGTCACGGCCAGGGCGAAGACCACGGAGGTCCAATTGACATCCACGTGCGGGGTCCCGTGGAACAGATTGTGCATGGCCCGCGGGACCCAGCCGTGGATTTCGGCCGTGGCGAAGGTGTCGTTGATCAGTCCGGAGATGTACTGTCCGGCCGAAACCCCCGAAATCGGGCCGGTCAGGATGTAGTCGAACATCAGGGCCGAGACGCTGACCTTGGCCAGGGTCCCGCCCAGCGCCTCTTTCACGACTCGGTAGACGCCTCCCCGGACGAACATGGAGCAACTCTCCACATAAACCGCCCGGACGGAGAACGAGAACAGCATGACCGCCACGATGAACCAGGGAGCCGATTTCCCGATGGCCTGCTCGGCGATGCCGGCGGCGTAGAACGCCGACGACCCCAGGTCGTTCAACACAATGGCGGCCGCTCGCCAATAGGAGATGAACGTCAGCATCACTGACGTCGCTACGACAATGCGAACGCGGTTCGAGGTTGAGCCTGCGGGTTGTAAAGGAGATGCCATCGCGGAGGCGGGTTAGTTCATACGCGAACCGGAAACGTTACGGTCCTGCGGCGTCTCGATATCTCCAACGCCGCCCTGGGCCGACACAATCGCCGGGCCGGATCCCGTGGTACATAAGAACTGTAGCAAAAGAATTCTATCCCTGAGGAGAGGCCCCATACGCGTCACACATGATAGCCCTTGGCGCGGGTACGGTACAGATCGAAAAAGCAAATACGGCCAATCGGTGCGGCACTGGTTTTCTTTGCTTCCTTTGCCGAGTCCTTGGCGGCCTTTGCGGTTGTGACCTTTAGCCGCTGAGGGCGCAAAGGACTCCGCAAAGATCGCCAAGCAGAATTTGCCAGCCTGCTGCTTTTGTTATGCTTGCCGGATGTGGCGGTTGCACAAGAACACGTGGCTGCTGGTCCTAATCTCGGCCGGCCTGCAGATTGTAATTTTTCCCTTGCCCGACCTGTATTTTCTGGGCTGGGTGGCCATGGCTCCCCTGCTGATTGCCTTGCTCCGGGCCCGGGAGCCGGACACCTTGCAGCTCTTGGCCGGGGTCAAGCTTTTGCCGGCAACGCCAGGTCAAGCTTTTCTCCTGGCCTACGGCTGCGGCTTTTTGTGGTACGCCGGAACCTGCTACTGGATCTACAACACCATGCGTCAGTATGGCGGCGTGGGTGCCCCTGCCGCCCTCGGGCTGCTGATTCTTTTCTGCCTGTATCTTGCCATCTATCACGGAGTCTTCGGCTTGCTGGTCAGTCTGCTGGCGCGGGCTGATGGCGGAGGCATCAACCCCTTCAGCCGCTGGGTCCTGCCTCTGGCGCCGTTTGTCTGGGTTGCGGTGGAACTGGCCCGCACCCGCATTACCGGATTTCCCTGGGACCTGTTAGGCATCACCCAGGTGGACAACATCCCGCTCGCCCGCATCGCCACGGTGACCGGCGTTTACGGGCTGTCGTTCGAAATCATGGTCGTCAACACCGCGCTGGCAGCAGCTTTCGTGATTCGCGCCGAGCGGGGCCAGCGCAGCAAACGCAAGCCGCTCCTGCTGGCGACCGGCGCCGCCATCATTGTGTTGCAGGCCGGAAGATTGATCAGTCCGCCGCCTCTGCCTGCCGACCACAGCGCTCGTCTGGTACAGGAGAACATCCCGGTCCTGCAGGGAGGCGACTGGACTAAAGAGTACTTCGAGGGAACGTTGCAGGATTTGAGCCGGGTCAGTCTGAATGCTTCCAGCTTGAACCACCCCGGCGGGGACCAATCCACTTCGGGCTCCGCTTCCACTCCCCCCTCCGCCTCGACGCCGCCGGACTTGATTGTGTGGCCGGAGTCTCCCGCGCCGTTTTATGCGACCGACCCAACCTTTCGGGAAACCGTCAGCAATATCGCCCGCGAAGCCCAAACCTGGATGCTGGTGGGAAGCCTCGGCACTCGCAATGCCAGCGAGACGCCCGAACACTCTACCCAACTCTACAACTCCGCCAGCCTGGTTAGCCCGGGCGGCGAATGGGTCGGGCGATACGACAAGATGCACCTGGTGCCGTTTGGCGAGTATGTCCCTTTCAAGCGTGTGTTTGGTTTTGCCGGCGGCTTGACTCAGGAGGTCGGTGATTTTTCTCCGGGCGCTTCGCGCGCGCCGCTGCAGGCCCGCAGCAAGCTGGGCGTTTTCATCTGCTATGAATCGATTTTTCCCGATGAAATCCGGCAGCTGGCGGCGAACGGCGCCCAGGTCCTGGTGAACATCTCCAACGACGGCTGGTATGGCGACAGCGGGGCCTACGCCCAGCACCTGAAGCAGGCCCGCATGCGTGCGGTGGAGAACGACCGCTGGCTGCTGCGCGACACCAACACCGGAGTCACCGCATCCATTGACCCCTACGGAAGAGTTGTCGCAAGCCTTCCCCGCAAGATCCGGGCAGCACTTGAGGCCCCCTATGCCCTGACCAACGTAACCACGTTCTACACCCGTCACGGCGACTGGTTCGCTTACCTGTGTGCGATAATTTCTCTAGTGGGACTGTTGTTCAATTTCCAGTCTCGCACCAGGACAAAACCTCAACCATGAACGAAGAGCTTGAACAGGAATACGCAGTTCTGAAGGACAAAGTCCGTGATCTCCGGGAGTACCTTTGACGCCGGCAAGCTCCGCGAGCAGCTAGCCGAAATCGAGAAGCAGGCAGCTGACCCAGGTCTTTGGTCGAATCCACAAAAGTCCCAGCAGGTCATGCGTCAGAAAAAACGCCTGGAAACCGTGTTGGCCACCGAGTCTGATTTGGTACGGCGGGGTGACGACATATCCGCCTATTTCGATCTGGGTCGCGAAGGGGAAAACGTCGAGGCCGATCTGCGCCGCGAGATTGACGGCCTGCGAAATCTGGTCGACCGCCTCGAAACCGAGAGCCTGTTGTCGGGCGAAAATGACGCCCGTAATGCCATTGTGACCATCCATCCCGGGGCGGGGGGAACGGAATCGCAGGACTGGGCCGACATGTTGCTGCGCATGTATCTTCGCTGGGCTGAGCGCCGCGGCTTCCCAACGGTTCTCTACGACTACCAGCCGGGTGAAGAGGCGGGACTCAAATCCGCGACGTTTGCGGTGAATGGCGAATACGCCTTCGGCCTGCTGACCAGTGAAATCGGCGTCCACCGCCTGGTGCGCATTTCTCCCTTCGATCAGGCCAAGCGGCGCCATACCTCGTTTGCCAGCGTCTACGTCTCGCCCGAAATCGACGACAGCATTGAAATCGTGATCAAGCCGGAAGAGTTGCGCGTGGATACCTACCGTTCCAGCGGCAAGGGCGGTCAGCACGTGAACACAACCGACTCCGCCGTGCGCATTACGCATCTTGCCACTGGCCTGGTGGCCAGCTGCCAGAACGAGCGCTCGCAGCACAAGAACCGGGAACGGGCCATGAGCATGCTGAAATCCAAACTGTATGAATACGAGCTGGAGAAGAAGCGCGAAGTCACGCGCAAGATTGAAGACTCCAAGCTCGACATCGACTTCGGTTCGCAGATCCGTTCCTACGTCCTGCAGCCCTATCGCATGATCAAGGATCACCGCACAAAGATGGAGGTTGGCGACGTGGACCGGGTGCTCGATGGCGACCTTGATCCTCTCATCCGCGCCTATTTGCGCATGCGACGCGGAGAGAAGCAGACGGAAAACAAGTAACCCTTAGGAGGAGTTCGGCCTTATGTCCCGCATGATCGATCTCATCCGCGCCTCGGCGGTGCCGGCGACCCTGATGCAGTCCGCTGCCAAGGGCTCGCTATCGGTTCCTCCCCGGGAGATGATCGAGATTCTGGTGTACCTGGCGGTTCATAGCAAGCTCTTCGGCGAGCAGGCACAGCTCACGCTCGCGGGCTGGGACGAGGCAGCATCGCGGACTGCGGCCAGTGATCCCACGACACCCAGGGAAGTTCTCGACTACCTGAGTTTCCCTAAAAACCTGCGGCCGGGGCTGATTCCGGCCCTGCTTACGAACCCATCAGTGTCGGAAGAGGCTTGGCTCGAACTGGCGCCGAGCGCGGGCCGCGATGTGGTTGAAGTCATGTTGAAGAGCGAACGGATGACCCAGTCTGCGGGTATTCTGCAAGCGCTGCTGTCCAATCCGAACTTGAGCGGAATTCAATCGGAAAATATCAGAAACAGGATTGAGCACGCGGCACCGTCTTCCAGCGCGCCCGAGGGCGAGGCCCCCACGCCAGAAGAGATCGAGACGGAAGCGGAGGAAATCTTCCAGCCGGCCGCGACCGGCGAAGTCGAGGGCGCCGAAGATGTGCTCGATGAGGGCGTTCTGGCCTATCTGGCTGAACACGAGAGCGAGATCGCCGCCCAGGCCGAACACGCCTATCAGCCTATTGGGGGAATTCACGAAGAGTTGCCGAAAGCGGACGAGCCGCTGGCGGCGCATGCAGTCGCGGCCGCCGCTTCGGCCGGCACCGCGGCGGGCGCGGCCACCAAGAAAGCGCCGATCAAGAAAACTCATTTGCCCGCGGAAGAGGAACGGGGCAGCGCCTTGCAGAAAATCGCCAAGCTGGACATTAAAGGCCGCATTCAACTGGCCATGAAAGGCACCAAGGAAGAACGCTCGCTGCTGATCCGCGACGGCACCAAGATTGTCGCCCTGGCGGTCCTCGAATCGCCCAAGATCAGCGATGGCGAAGTGGAGAGATTTGCCACGCAAAAAAATGTGCTGGAAGCCGTGCTGCGCGGCATCCCGATGAAACGGCGATTCGCCAAGAATTACGCGGTGGTTCGTAATCTGGTGTTCAACCCCCGCACCCCCCTGGATCTTTCACTGGGCCTGATGAAGAACATTCTGGTAGGCGATCTTCGTAATCTCTCCAACAATAAAGAGATTTCGGATACGGTTCGCAAACTGGCCACGAAGATGTTCAAACAAAAGATGGACAGCAACAGCAAGCGCTGAGCCCTACGGGTGCGGGGGCACAGGGCTGGCCTTCCTTACAACCGACGCTCTACAATCCCTGCATGGCTTCCTTGCCGGAGTCGGATCCCATCGCTGATTGGCTCAAGCGCTCCCGCACCATCGCGGTGGTGGGGCTTTCCAACAGCCCGCTGCGTCCCAGCCACGGCGTTTCTGCCTACATGCAGACGCAGGGCTACCGCATCATTCCGGTGAATCCGAACATCCACGGCTCTCTGGGAGAAAGGGCGTACTCATCGCTGCTCGATGTTCCGGAGAAGATTGACATCGTCAATATCTTTCGCCGGCCCGAGTTTGTGGAAGAGGTGGTCGACCAGGCCATCCGGCTGAAGGTGCCGGTGATCTGGATGCAGGAGGGAGTCATCCACGAAAACGCGGCGCAGAAGGCCCGCCAGGCGGGCATTTTCGTGGTCATGGACCGCTGCATTTTGAAGGAACACCGCGCCCGTTTCGGATAGGCGTCGCCGATAGCATCAGCGCGGCATAAACCACGAAGGACACGAAGTGCCCTGAAGGGGTTGGATTCCCTTTGTGGTACTTCGTGTCCTTGGTGGTTTACGCTCTCACGCTCTCACGAAAATCACGGTCGCGTCATCGTGCAAGCCTTCGCCGTTTGCGAAGGTCCGAACGTCGGCCAGGATGCTTTCCGCACAGGCCCCCGGTTGCAGCACATGGTCCCGCATCCGCTCGGCGCCGTATTCTTCGTCGGAAGGGCTGGTGGCTTCCGTAATGCCGTCGCTGTAGAAAACCAGCCGCGAGCCTTTGGAGAGCTGCACCCGGCTTTCGGAGAATTCCCCGGTGCCGAGGCCCAGCGGCATTCCGCGTTCACTGTCCAGAAAGCGCGCCCCGTGCTCATCGACCAGCAGCGGCCGCAGGTGGCCGGCGCTGGAAAAAGTCAATTCCCGGGCGGATGGGTTGAGCACCGCCAGTAGCATGGTGACAAATTTGCCGGAGGGAAAATCCTCCACCAGCAGGCGATTCAAACGAGTGAGAACTTCTCCCGGGCCGCTGCAGGTCTGGGCCAGCGAGCGCAGCATACCGCGGGTGGCGGACATCAACAGAGCCGCCGCCGTGCCCTTTCCCGAAACATCCGCCAGTACCAGGCCCCAGCAGCCGTCGTCGAAAGAGATGAAATCGTACCAGTCTCCGCCCACCGCGCCCGCCGGGATCGACAGGCCGGACACCGCAAAGCCGGGAATATACGGGGAACTCTTGGGCAACAGGGCTTCCTGAATGGCGCGGGCTTCGCTGGCCTCCTGACTCATCTTCTCCCGCTCGTGCCGTTCATGCTGAAAGCGGCGCGCATTATGAACGGCGACCGCGACGTGTTCGCACAATCCCTGCAGCCATCGCAGATGCTCGCGCGTGAACGCGTCCAGTTCGTGATGAGAGGCTGCGAAAACGCCCACCAGTCGCCCATCCACCAGCAGGGGGATGGCGACCTCGGAGAGGGTTGAGGCCTCGCAGGCGACGTAATAGGGGTCCTGCCGCACGTCGGGCGCGTAGCGCATTTGCCCGGTGGCCGCAACGTAACCCACCATGCCTTCCTTGCCCACTTTCAGCCGTGACCCCTTGTCGTGCAGGGTGCAGCCATGGACACCGGCCATCTCCAACTCGCCGCGCTCCTCGTCGTGCAGGTAGATGGTTGCTTCCACGCAGCGGAATGCCGCGGCGACGTCGTCCACAATTTTGGTGATCAGTTCATCGAGGTCCAGGATGGACGTGATCTTCTGCGCCCATTTCTGCAATTTGAGCAGATGTTCCACCTGATCAAGTTGCACGGGACGGACAGCCACAGTGTCCGGAACCAGAGGTCTTGGGCTTGCGGCCATGGGGATTCAACCTCCTTACAGAACTTGGGAAAAGGAAAGAAGCTTACCTACGGTTGGATGCCAGGGGCTAGGCGCCGGATTCTGTTTTCGGGGTTCGGGAAATGCGCGGCGCAGCCTGCGACCGCCGCCGTTTGATGTCTTGCAGACGCTCTCCAATGCGCTTTTCCACACCCTCGCTGGTGGGCCGGTAATAGACGCGGTCGATCAGATTGTCGGGTAGACACTGCATGTCAGCAACTTTATCTTCGAGATCGTGGGCGTACTGATAACCCTGGCCGTATCCCAGGCCCCTCATGAGTCCCGTGGGCGCGTTGCGCAGGTGCAATGGGACGGGTTCGGCGGCGGTGCGTTCCACGTCGCCCTGAATCTCGCTGTAGGCGACGTAGAGCGCATTGGATTTTGGCGCCGCCGACAGATACACAACCGCCTGGGCCAGCGCCAGGTTGCCTTCCGGCATGCCGAGAAAATCGACGGCGTCGCGGGCAGCCATGCATTGCGGAAGCGCATTGGGATCGGCCAGTCCGATGTCTTCTACCGCCATTCGCACCACCCGGCGTGCGATATAAAGCGGATCTTCGCCGGCTTCGAGCATGCGGCCCAGCCAGTAAAGGGCGGCGTCCGGATCGCTGTTGCGCACCGACTTGTGCAGCGCGGAGATGAGGTTGTAGTGTTCCTCGCCCGCTTTGTCGTAGCGCAACACCCGCTTCTGCAGCGCGTCCTGGACCAGGTCGTCGGAAATTACCGCGCCCGTTTCCCGCTGGTCGCGGCCGCGGGCCAGGGAGGCGGCTACTTCCAGCACGTTGTAGGCGCTGCGAGCGTCTCCGCTGGAATAGGCTGCGATCTTTTTCAGGACATCGTCAGATGCTTCCAACTTCATCGCGCCCAGTCCGCGTTCTTGATCGGCCAGCGCGCGCTTCAGCAGTTCGACAATCTGGGCCTCGCTCAGTGGCTTGAGCACGTACACCCGGCTGCGGGATAACAAGGCGGAAATAATTTCGAACGAAGGATTCTCCGTGGTAGCGCCAATCAGGCGGATGTTGCCTTTCTCCACGTGGGGCAGGAACGCGTCCTGCTGGGCCTTGTTGAAGCGGTGGATCTCGTCAATAAAGACAATGGTGCGAGTGCCGTATTGCCGGGCGCGCTCAGCGTCGGCCATGACCTGCTTGATTTCCTTGATGCCGGTGAGCACGGCGGAGAACTCCACAAACTCCGCCTTGGTAAGGCGCGCGATAATTTGCGCCAGCGTAGTCTTGCCCGTGCCGGGCGGTCCCCAGAAAATGAGAGAGCCGAGGTCATCGCGCTCAATCTGGGTGCGCAGCGGCTTGCCCGGTCCGACCAGGTGCTCCTGGCCGACAAATTCATCCAGGGTGCGCGGACGCATGCGGTCGGCCAGGGGGCGGGTGCGGTCGCCGTGGTTGTCGCCGCTCGGGTTGGTTGGGAAAAGACTCATGCAACTCAATTCACCACAGAGACACAGAGACACAGAGCCACAGAGAAAAACGAGAAATTTCCCTAAAGAACTCTTCTGATCAGGCCTTGTGTCAACACGATGAGCCTCATCGTTGTTGCCTCCTCATTTCATACAACACAATACTCGTCGCCACACCCACGTTCAGCGACTCCACCTGCGGGGCTTGCGGGATGGCCACCACTTCATCCATCTCTTTGATGAGATCGCGGGACAATCCTGCGCCTTCGTTGCCCATAAAAATAGCGAGCGGTGCCGACAGGTTTGCCTGATCGAGCGGCGTGCCGTTGTGCGATGCCGTGGCCACGAGGCGCACGCCGAGTTCTTTCATGGGCCCAAGAACTTTAGACAATTTTGCCCGCGCCACCGGCAGCCGGAAGACCGAGCCTGCCGAGGCCCGCACAACCTTGGGATTGAACGGGCTGACCGTGCCCTCTCCCAGCAGCACCCCGCCGCTGCCGAAAGCCTCTGCTGAGCGCAGGATGGTCCCCAGGTTTCCCGGGTCCTGCACTCCGGCGAGGGCCAGCAGCGGCCCGGCCCGGGACTTGGCCAGCACCTCTTCAAGCGAGAATTCCTTCCATCGCACTAGCGCCGCTACGCCCTGCGGAGCATCACTGGGGACGGCGCCGGCAAACAGCTTGTCGGGCAGCAGCAGGGTCTCAACCTGGGAGCCAAGCTGGGACAGCAGCCTCTCCGCCCTGGCCGCCCCTGAATCGCTGAACAAGACCGCCCGGAACCGCAGGCCGCTGCGAATGGCTTCTTCCAGAATGCGAAAGCCTTCAATGGCACAGTAGCCGTCGGAGGTAGGCTCGCCGCTCGAAAACGCCCGGCGCAGGTCCTTAATCAGCGCATTGTGCCGTCCCTCGATGCGGCGCAAACGGACATTCGCCGTCCGGCCGCCAGTAGCTGTGGTTTTCTTCATCCTGATGCGAGTTCGCCCAGAATCATACCTGTTCCCCTCGGCTTTGGGCGCGTTGCCATGTTATGTTAGCTTTCGCGATGGTAACGCTTGGGACGGGAAGGAACCTGCAGTGCGGGTAGAAATTGTCAAGATTAATTGCGATAGCCCGGAAGCGTCACTCATCCGCTATGCGGCGGACCAGATTCGCGCCGGCGAAGTCCTGGGCATGCCGACCGATACCTTTTACGGGCTGGCGGCCGATCCTTTCAACTTGCGCGCAGTAGACCGCGTGTATGACATCAAGTCGCGCTCGCGGCACAAGCCTCTGTCGCTGTTGATCGCCGACGTGGACCAGGCCGAGCAGCTGGCCCAGCCCTTGCCGGAGGAGTTTTATGCCCTGGCGCGACGCTTCTGGCCCGGTCCTCTGACCATTATCGTGAAGGCCTCTTCGCGGCTTCCCCTCAAAGTGACGGCCAACACCGGCAATGTCGCTCTGCGGGTCCCCAACGCCCCCATTCCCCTGGCGGTTGTGCAGGCGGCGCAGATTCCGATTACCGCTACCTCCGCCAACCTCAGTGGCGAATCCGAGTGCACTACCGCGCTGGCGGTCCGCGATCAGCTCCAGGACCGCATCGCAATTATCGTGGATGGCGGTACTTCGCCGCGCCAGGTGGCATCGACCATCGTGGACCTCACCGACGAAGAAGCCCGCTGGCGCATCATGCGCGAAGGCGCCATCCCGGCACAGGAGATCTCCGGGTTTTTCGCGCAAGGATGAATGTGGCCGTGAAGCGGAGTCGGCGAGGCCTCTGGCTCTTGTGGGTGGTGGCCCTGGGCGCAGCCACGATCGCGACCTTTCTCGGGATCAGCAGCATCCAGATTGTGCGCGAAGCCGGCTTGCAGGAAGTCCATCGCGCCGACGCCATCGTCGTATTCGGGGCGGCTCAATACGCGGGGCGCCCGTCGCCCGTCTATCGGGCCCGCCTGGATCACGCCTATGATCTGTTCCAGCGTGGTGTCGCGCCGGTGGTCATCACCACCGGAGGATCGGGAGATGATCCCGACTTCAGCGAAGGCGGAGTTGGCCACGACTACCTGATGCACCGTGGCATTCCTGAGCCCGGGCTCATCGCCGAGACCCAGGGCTCAGACACGGCTTCGTCCGCCGAACGGGTTGCCGTAATCATGCGCGCCAACCGGATGCGCAACTGCGTCGCGGTCAGCGATGCCTACCACGTGTTTCGCATCCGCAAACTGTTGGAGCATGAAGGGGTGCAGGTTTACGTGGCGCCTCGTCCCGACTCTCGTCCGCGGTCGGCATGGCAGCGGGCGTTGGCCGTGCTGCGCGAAGCGGCCAGCTATACGGCGTGGAAACTGAATATTCCAGCCTAGAGCCGTGTCATCCTGAGCAAAGTTCGCTTCGCCGCTCGGAATGACAGGGCGTTTAGCCCGTCACCAGCCCATCTTCTTCCGCAATTCCGTAACGTGGGCCACGTGATGCCGGCCGTGCCAGGCATACAGCGCCAGGTTCTTTTCGAGCGCCATGATTCCGATCTCGGGATGCTGGAACGTCCGCTTCCAGTCCGGCGGTTCGAGGGAGCGCAACAGGCACACCCAGCGGGCGTGCAGCGCGTCCAGTAACGACAGTGAAGCCTCCAGCGGCGTAGACAAGACATCCGGAAGTTTCGCCCAGCGGTCCTCCAGGTACGGCTTGACGGTCGGCGCATCTTCAGTGAGCGCCAGTTTGAAGCGGATGTAGGCGTTCATGTGGCTCTCGGGCACATGGTGAGTCACTTGTCGCACCGTCCATCCCCCATCGCGGTAAGGCGTTTCGATCTGCGCCGGCGACAGCCCCTGCACCGCGGCCCGCAATGCAGCCGGAGCCTGCTCGATGTCCCGGATAGACTTCTGGCGCTGCTCTTCGTCCGGCGGACCGTCAAAGATAAATTTTCCGATGGGATAACGGGGATCGCTCATCTTTCCTCCCGCAAAACCGCCAGCTACCTGGTCACCCGCGCTAAGGACAGCCCAACCAGTGGTATGGCTCAGAGGTAAATCGACGCTCGTGCGCGGACTCCTGGGGGCGGCCTAGCTGTCGTATAGACACAGATCGTCAGCTCGATACTGATGCGCCGTCCCGCAATCCGGATGTGGGCAGGCCAATGTTTTTTGCCACGGCGCAATCGCGGAACTTACAATATTTCCTCCGGCTGGCTTGGAGGACTTATAAAGGCTCGCTGCCATTTCCGCACCGCGAATCCCGGCGATGTAATCATCGTCGACCTCTATGCCCTTTCCACAACTCTTGCAAAGCACTCCAGTTTTTTGAGCCACCACCACACTATACATCGGGGGATTAAAGCCCTTCCCAGGAGAACGAGATGAAAACGGCAATCGCAGCGGCAATGCTTGGTTTGGCGGCCTCTCTGGCTTATCCGGCCACGGTAACCGTGAAGCCCCTGAACGTAAAGACGGGCCTTTGGCAAATGACCCAGACCGTCACATGGACAGGGCTTCCACCGCAACTCGCGCCCGCGATGAACAATGGGCAAAGCACAAAGTACAAATCGTGTCTGAAGACGGAGGACTTGAATACCAATCCGTGGGCAGACCAGTCCGGGGTAAAGTGCGTTTGGACCGTTCTGAATTCTACCGGCACCGATATGGAGGTGCGGGGAACGTCGTGCGACCTGGGTAAGGATTTTGGCATGACGTCCGAGGTTCACGGAAAAATCCACGTCCTGAATTCGGGGACTGGCGCAGGATCGTTTGCCATTACTTTGACCGGCAACGGCCAAACGGCGAACGGCCACGCGTCATACACGGGCAAGTGGGTCAGCGCAAGCTGCCCGGCCAACATGGATTGAGAACCGATGCCGGCGAGACGATGGCAGATTTCAAAACCCCTTCGCGGCAGTAAGGGGGGTCGATGAGTGCGAACGTTGTTATCGTCAACCATGGCGGGTGGCCCACCTTTTCAGGAAAAGTCTACAACAGAAGATTTTGGTCGAACGGGAAGTTCGAGGGTGCCCTACCCTTTCGCGTTCTGTGCGAAAGGGTGGGTGCGGACAGCTTTTCTCCAGCCGCTGGAGGTTGGATTTTCATCTCGAGCACGTCGCAGTCGTTGATCCGCACTCGTCCCGCTTCGCCGAGCGCATAGAAACGGAAGCTGCTCCAGGCCCACTGCTCGGGTTGGCTGACCAGGCCGCGCTTCACCGGGTTGCGGTGCATGTAACGCAGCTTTTCGATGCGCTTGCGCTCCGTCCAAACATTAAAATCGTAGAAGCGACGCTGCCAGATTTCTCCCGCCGCCTGGGGCCACCATGAGAGCTGTCCGGCCGGTCGCGCCCTGCGCTGCCGGTTTAGAAGTTGGTGCGCAAAGCGTTGCTTTAGCACCTGCATGACGACCGAGGGCGTGGTCACTTGCGGTTCGCTGATCAGCAGATGGAAGTGTTCGGGCATGATCACGTAACCGAGCACGACAAAACGATGGCGTCGCCGCACTTCGTCCAGAAGCTTGAGCAGCAGATCGCGACGACCGGCCGTGCCCAGGAGCGGACGGCGGCGGTAACTGCTACAGGTGATAAAGTGCAGATCGTGGCCGCCGTAATAACGCTTGAGGCCGCTGGGCATCGATGCGGAGTGTGCAGCAGGGGTCGCCACTTTGTCTGTGACGGGTGGACACACCCACCCTTTCGCACAAAACGCGAAAGGGTAGGGCACCCTCACAGTCAGTGCTAGGCCGGGAGGGTGGGCCACCCGTCCCATTGCTATTGAGACGTAAGGGCGGACGACGAATTGTTCTTTGCTTTTGGTGCCGCCGTATCGGCCTGCATGAGTCTTGATTCCTCAGGCAAAAAGGACAGCTGTGACATGAGTGCACGCTGCGTCTGTTCGATTCCCCAATGGGCTTGCATGATTCCCCCAAACGAATGCCCGTGGGCGCCGAGCAATAAATGGCCTAATTCGTGAGCTATAACGCAACCCAGGACCAAGGCGGTGTCGTTTTGGTTGCCCTTGCCACCTGGCATGCGAGGCAGGTAGTCGTAGTAGACCGTGGCAAGATGAGCGGGAAGCAAAGCGTAGCCGGAAATCGTATCCAAAAACTTGTTCTGGACCGGGCCTGCCATCATCGCGAGGAAAAAGACGCGGCCAGGCCCTTTTCGGCAAGGTTCATTTCCGGTCGGACAATCTCGCCAGGTCACAGGCACGCCGCCTTGTTCGAGAATTCTGCCAGCTTCCTTCTCAGCCTTCACCAGTGTTTCAGCCGGGGCTTGCCTGAAGTTAAAGACCAGCACGGTAATGGCTGCGCCACTGGTAGTCTCCGACGCAAAGCCAGTTGCAGGAAGAGCCGGGCCCATCAGCGCTGCTGTGCCCACCAGTAAGAGAGCTAGTTTGAACCGGCGACCGGTAGAATTCCGGCTTCCGACAGCCTTCGATCCCCTATTCCCGAGTTCGGTCGTCATGTCGTCCTCCTCGCAGCCCGCCGCGGTGAGGACACCTTGTGCCGGGACGCCGGCTACTGCAATGACTGGAGAGTTGATTGATGGTCAAAGAAAGGTTGGAAGAAGATAGGCCAGTAATTCATTGAAGAAAGGAGCTTTAGGTAGGAAGGTTGGAAGCAGCAATCAGTTCGCCTGTAATCACCGCCTTGCAGTTGAATGCTAGACTGACTTACGGCATTTGAGGTGGGCGGGTGATGGACGCAGTTTCTACTCCGAAGGTGGTACGGTTTGGCACCTACGAGATGGATCTGCGCTCGCGAGAATTACGAAAGAATGGATTAAAGGTGAGGCTCACCGGCCAACCCTTTCAAATCCTGGGCATTCTGCTGGAGCGCCCCGGCGAACTGGTCACCCGAGAAGAATTGCAGAAGCGCCTGTGGCCGGGGGACACGTTCGTAGACTTCGATAGCGGACTGAATGCCGCCGTCAACCGCGTGCGCGAAGCGCTCGGAGATTCGGCGGAAAACCCGCGATTTGTTGAGACTCTTCCGAGGCGGGGCTATCGCTTCATTGGGCAGGTGGAGGGGCCCCCACAAGCAAATTCGACTGAATCCCAGCCATCTGTAGACGGCCAGCGAAACGGAATCGCGGGCCGCGGTTGGAAAATTGGAATTGCGGCCGGATCAGTGATTTTACTAACAGCCTTCGGTTTGCTGTTTCCTACCATTGCCCGACGTTTCCTGCGCCAGTCTCAGCCACAGCTACTTGAAGCAGTTCCCCTAACTACTCTCCCCGGTCAGGAGATCTCTCCCAGTTTCTCACCGGATGGCAGCCAGGTGGCTTTTGGATGGAACGGCGAAAATAATGGGGCGGGGTTCGACCTATATGTAAAAGTCATCGGCACCGATAAGCCACTTCGGTTGACGAATCATCCGGCTCCATGGCTCGGTGTGGCGTGGTCTCCCGATGGACGTTCGATTGCCGTAAACCGGTTGGCCACCGAGGACCGGGGCATTTTTCTTGTTCCGGCCCTGGGCGGGCCGGAACGAAAACTGGCTTCCACGAGTAACTGGAATGCGATCTGGGCCCCTGACGCTGCCCTTTCCTGGTCACCTGACGGGAAGCAACTCGCCTTCGCAGATCACTCTCCTTCGGTAGGCTACTCAACCCAAATCTTCTTACTCTCGCTGGATACACTGGAGAGGAACCGAATGGAAACCGATTGTGACTGGGCCTTTGGGCCTGGGTTTTCCCCACCTGGGGACCGGCTCGTCTATCTCTGTCTCCGAGACGATGGAGATTACTCTTTGAATTTGCGGGACCTTCGGGAAGGCCGGAACAAACGCCTTTTCGCCGGAGCGCTCAGGATTCAGGGTCCCACGTGGACCCGCGACAGCGCGCGCATTATTTTCTCTTACGGTATTGGTTCCACTCCTTTCGCAGGCGCAGGCGGGAACCTGTGGCAGATCACGCCCGGACGGACTGAATCTCCGGAAAAAATGTCCGTCGGCCACGATGCCACATCTGCAATCGTCAGTTCATCCGGCAATCGGCTGGCGTACGTGCAGACCCAGATCAACGGAAATATCTGGCGGGTGGACCTGGATGGTGCAAAGGCTAAGGCCCGTATCCTGGTGACCTCAACGCGAGAGCAATATGACCCGATTATTTCGCCGGATGGCAGAAGGATCGTCTTCCGGTCGAACCGTTCCGGCACCGACGAAATATGGGTATGTGACAGTGATGGCTCCAATGCTCAGCAGCTGACCTCATTTGGCGGCGCGCTGACGGGAACACCCCGCTGGTCACCTGATGGCGAGCAGATCGTGTTTGACTCACGGGTTGGAGGAGAGGCCAACGTGTATATCATCGACGCGAACGGCGGAGTCCCCAGGAAATTAGAAACCGGAACCCGGATGAATTCCTTGCCCAGTTGGTCCCATGACGGGAAGTGGATTTATTTCGCGAGTGGTTTGACCCATTCGAATCTCACTCTCTGGCGGGTGGCTGCGACCGGAGGACACGCGGTACAACTAACTAAGACAGCCTCAATCATGCCCATCGAATCGCCCGATGGACAATATGTTTATTTCGTCCGCTTCACGGAAGGAAAATTCCGGTTATGGCGCATACAGCCTGACGGGTCCGGTGAAAGCATGGTGAAGGCAATGCCGCCCCTGATCTCAGACGGCTACGAATGGTTGCCTTTCGAATCCGGCATTTATTTTTACGCGTACAAAGACGGTAAGGAGGAGATTGATTTACTCGACCTCCCCACGTCGCGCGTTCGTCGAATCAGCACACTCGACAAACCTCCCGCACCCTGGTTGGGCGGGCTTTCCGTTTCGCAGGACCGCAGATGGCTGCTGTACTCACGAATTGATGAGACGGCCAGCGATCTGATGCTGGTGGAGAACTTTCACTGAACCTCGTGTTCCGCCTGTTGGTTCTTACGATTGGCCGCAGTCTTTAGCTGGCGCGTTTGGTGTCTTACGGCCCCGAGCCCTTGAGCCTAAACGTATTTTGAAATCTCAATTGGCGAAACATCACGATTTCACTCATCGACCTTGGTTTTTAGCGAACAAACGGCGCGAGCTTGTGTTAAATATGCTTCGCCAACGATCGAAGTGCTCGTGGGTGAGTTCAAGTGGTTCGCAGCGACGGAAACTATGCCGTTGTTGGCATAACATCGCCATCACGCTCACAGCCACGTTCTGAGGCGTAAACTCCTGGTCAATTTACTTTAATTCCAGCGAAACAATGTCCCCGGTCGCGTCCCCGGTTTGGCGATAATTAATCGCGACTTTCCGGTTGGCCCAGTCGCAGGAGAGGTTGTCCGCGCCAATCACAATCACGCGCGTGCCGTCCCTGGCGTAAAACCTCCAAGTCTTATCACCCACGATGACCGTCAACAGCGCTGCGGGCTTTGTTAAGCAATCCACGGTCAGCAGTCTCCCTTTGACGAAACTTGCCTGTCCTGGATCTTTCCGGCTTGCTGCCACCACAGAGTCTTTTTCGGGCGCGGACGGCGCGCGAGTCTCCCGCAAAATAAGTTCTTGCTCCCCTGTGAGTGTGGAGCGAACACCGGCGGGTGTGCCTGCAGCCGAGGCCACTGCGGCCCTCTGCACTCGTGCCAACATTTGAGCTGCCTGCGCGGCAAAACGCGGATCGCCGGTCTTGGTCAAGGGCCTGAGTAGCGCCACTGCCCGATCAAATCTCTGGTTCAGCGCATACAACTGGGCCAGATTGAGGGTATATGCCAGGCTCCTTGGATTCAGTGTCACTGCCTTCACCATCGTGTTCAGCGCTTGCTCCGCCTTGCCCTGGGAAACGTAAGTGAACGCGAGCCGGCAGTAAGCATCGGCGAACTCGGGATCAAGCGCTACGGCCTTCTCCAGTAGTTTCTGGATCACTTCCAACTCCTGCCGGTCGTTCCCGATTCCCGGTCCTTCCTGCATCTCAATCATCAATGCGGAGTAATAAAGCGTCTGCGGATCGTGTGAATCATGCATCACCGCCTTGCGAAAGTACTCTTCAGCGTGAGAAAAATCCTTTTTTAGCAGGTAACCGTAGCCCAAACCACGCAGGGCCGCCACGTTGTCCGGCTGCGCTTGCAGCACCTGCAAGAATTCCTCCATGGCCCTGTCATGGTAATCGGGAGAATACAGGTCCATGTTGGCCAGAACGGCTGTGGCATCGAGCGAGGTGAGCGGCTTGGCGGTGAATCCGCTGCTGTCGATCAAGAGTTGGGTGGGGACTGAATAAGATGCGAAACGACCGCTCCTTAGGTATTGGTGCAGCACTTTGTCGAAGTCCGATGCGCTCAGCCCGAAGGCTCGTTGGATGGCATCCTCTACGGACACACCCTCATCCACAGCCATCTCAAAAAAGTCCAGCTTGCGAGTCAACCGTTTGTCGTACAGGTAATGCACCACCAGCCAGGACTGGGCGTAAAACAGTGATCGGTGGTCGCTGCTTTCGTTATAGGTGCTGGAATCTCGCTGCACGCGAAATAAGTCCGCCACTTTAGGCAGGCTTGCCTGTCTCAGGACTAGAACATCGTTCTTCGGCGGTAAGCCGATCTCTGCTTCTTTCCGGTTGATCTTGATGGTGGAGAAGAACTCGGCAAATCCTTCGTCAAACCAGGGCTGAAATTGGGTGCGGGTATTGCCATTGAGCAGTTGGTGCGCATATTCGTGGAAGACGACCTGCCAAGGGTCGTCTACAGACATGTCGAGCATGATGAAGGGCCGATCGTCGATGCCCTCGAACAAGCCCGAAACCTCGCCGGGTTTGCCCTTCCACAGTGGAACATGTTGTTTCATCTCTTTTGTATCGCGAAACGCGACAATCTGCAGGGGCACGGGCAGGTTCACTTTTGCCTTGGTCAACAACGCGCCGAAGACGGCCCGCATCTGCTCGAAACGCAGCGCGACTTCGCGGCCGCGTTTCTCGCCGGTGTCGGTGACCACGGAAAAGTGCGGCGAGCGAACTTCGACCCACTCGGCTTCTCCCGCATAGGAATACGAAACCAAGGTGATCAGAAGGAGAGAGAATTTCCAGAAGGTTCCACGTGGCCGCTGCATGGAGGCCTCCCTTGGCGGCTATGCTAGCACGGGAGAGCGACCCAAAGTGAGCCGACTGAGCCTGTGCCCGGGCCTCGTTACTTGCGGCTAACCCGTTAGAGGCAGGAGAATCTTCCGGAGCGCTCAAAAAGGGAAAAGGTTTAGGGCCGGGGGGATCCCCAGAGTGTGGTGTGGTACGTGGCCAGGAGGTTGCGGAGCGCACAAAATTGCAGCCGTTCAGAGACTGAGAGATCAGCCTGACCTGGCCGTCGGTGCTACCGCCCGTCGGCCTAGTCGCAGCCGTCGGTATCGCGCTCTATGCAGTCGCCTGCCTCTTTGCCGCATTCTTTCCCAGATACGCCCTTGGCATGCAACGGCGAGTAGAGCGCGCTCTGGGAAAGGGGTGCTCAACTCATTTAGGTCGCTGGGTGCCGTAGTGTGCGTGAGTCCTACAGAGTGAACCTGTGCACTCCCCCGTTGTTGGTGAAAAATCCCGATTTCGCTAACTGAGGTCGACGCTACCTTCGATCTAGACTATCTCCAGGGACTGAGGTAGGTATGCACTCCAACCTGTTGGCAGTATCACTCTGGCTTTTGCTGTGTTCCCTGCCTTGTTACGGGCAAGACCAACTTCGGGTCGTATCGAGCACACCACTGTCTCCAGCAGTTATTCATAAGGGATGGTACGGAGTCGATCCCGCACGCATAGGCTGCCTACAAGATGGCAGTTTTCTGGTTGCGAAGGGACACGACGCGTGGAGGGTATCGCCGTTAATTTCAAGGGTGTCGTCAAATGGGACACTGTTGTGGACTGTAGATTCCGAAAACTTCTCGGGCCTGGGCAGGACGGACCTTTACGATTTTGCACCTGGACCCGGAGGTGAACTCTATTTGCTCGTAAAACGAGTGGTTCGCCGATACTTCTACCGCGATGACAAAGGGAATCGGGTCCCGGGTGGACGGTCCGATGATCCCGGTAACTGGCTCGTGCGCTACGACAACGAAGGACGGTTCGTGGATAGGAAGCCCAGCTTGGCAGCGCATGATGTGCGAATCGCGGTCTTTCCGGGAGGCAACATTTTCATTCTGAGCTACACAATACAGGGAATGCCTATCAGAGTGGGCGATCCTCCCCATCCTTGGGCAGTGCTGGCAGGGGTGTTTTCTCCAGAAAGCGTCCTGCTGCATAGAGTGACTCCGCCCGATTTCTTCCTCGACCATAGTTCGGGTCGACCCCGTCGCCCACTGTCGATTCCATTACCGATACTTGGCCCTGACGGCAATGTTTATGTAGTAAAGGAAGGAGAGACCCCGGCCCTCGCTGTCATTTCACCCGACGGAGATGTTCTGCGGAGTATTGCGCTTGCGGTACCAAGCGGGGGAGCATTGGAGTATTCGCGTCTGTTTGGTGAACATCTGCTAGCACGCATGACGTTCGACCAGCCTCATCCACCCAGCGGAGGAATCAAGACATCACTAGTGGAGTTCGACACTACGACCGGGAAGATGGTCTCTAATTATCTGACCACGACGATCGGCTGGTGGCCGGGCTGCGATGCAGGGTCGGGGCTGGTAGGCATCAATCCTATTGCTCAGAGTCTCGAAGGCCTGGAGCCGACTGTGCGGGTAAAGCCTCACGCCACCTTCTAATGTCCGTATATCTTCATCACGATCACTTTTGCTCTGTTGCACTTAGCCCTAGCTGTTGATAAATCGCCATAGCATTGATCGGGATTGCGGCGAACAGACGGCGCAAACTGGTGAGGACGCCTGATAACAACAGTAATGTGCCAAGGCATGGGTTTCTGCCTACAATCAGCGTGAAGAAGAGATGAAATGATTTTCATCGGACTAGCTGGATATCTTGTTCCAATTCCTTCACTGATTTGGGCTTGGGTGCGATGGTTCAAATCCAAACCTCGTTTCGTGTCTCCTACGTGGCGTAGCGTCTTAGCCTTTTCCGGCCTCATTCTAGTTTCAGGTATCGGGTTATTCGTGGTGCTGGTGTTCTTTTACGCCAACAGCCTCCCAGTGACCTGCTCCCCTCTTTCCGAACAAAGCTGAGTATGATTTCAGCGAAAGAAAGGGGAAGCGGGTATGTCGAGGAGCAGGCACACAGAGGCGCAGATCATTGGGGTGCTGAAACAACTGGAAGCGGGGCGTAAAGCGGAAGATGTGGCGCGGGAAGCCGGGGTGTCGAAACACACGATCTACGCCTGGAAAGCGAAGTACGGTGGGATGGATGTGAGCCAGGCGCAGGAAGCCAAGCAGCTGCGGGATGAGAACACGAAGCTGCGGAAGCTGGTGGCGGATCTGAGCCTGGACAAGGAAGCGCTGCAGTCGGTGATCCGAAAAAACGGCTGGAGCTCGTAGCGCTGAAGGCCGCTATCGAGCAGGTGCAGAAAGAGTACGCCTTCAGCGAACGGCGAGCCTGTCGAGTGATGACGATGGCGGTGACGACGTATCGTTACCGATCGCAGCGAACCGATGAGCCGTTGCGGACCAGGCTGGTGGAGTTAGCGCGGGAGAAGCCGCGCTTCGGGTATCGGCGGCTGCAGGTGCTATTGCAACGAAGTGGAGATCGCGTGAACCACAAGCGGTTGCATCGGGTGTATCGGGAGGCGGGACTGGCGATCCGGCGGAAGAAGCGCAAGCATTGCGTGCGCGAAGGAAAGCCGCTGCTGGTACGGACTTCGGCGAACCAGGAGTGGGCGCTGGACTTTGTGCACGACGCGGTGGACTGTGGCCGAACCATCCGCGTGCTGAGCCTGGTGGACGCCTACACACGGGAGTGTCTGGCGTTGGAAGTCGACACCAGTTTCGCCAGCCGGAGAGTAACGCGAGTGCTGGACGCAATCGTTGCCGAGCGCGGACAACCGCAGGCGATTCGCTGCGACAACGGGCCAGAACTGACGAGCCGGCATTTCCTGGCGTGGTGCGTGGAGCAGCAGATCGAGTTAGTGCACATACAGCCGGGAAAGCCGACGCAGAATGCGCGCATCGAAAGCTTCAACGGACGGCTGCGAGAAGAGTGCTTGAACCTGAGCTGGTTTCAGAATCTGTTCGATGCGCGGCGCAAGATCGCGGCGTGGCGGACGGAGTACAACGAGGAGCGTCCGCACAGCAGCTTGGGATACAAAACCCCGAAAGAGTTTGCTGCAGCACAGGCCGCGGGCTTCTACACAACTGAGCGAGGAGCAAGGGACTCAAACGCCGTCCCTTGCCCCTCGCGCTCCCCCATCCCGGCTGAAAACGAAGATGGAGGAGAACAACTTTGTCGTATTCTTACGTGAACGAAAGCTGGGGGCAGGTCACTGAGGCGCGGCGAGCAGATCGCAAAACGAAACACTCGACGGTCGGTCGTCTGCCGTGCTGACATACGTAAAAAGACAAACGCCACACAACAGCAAGAAAAAAACAGTCGGGCACCTCTGATGATCTCTCACGTGTTACCTCATTGCGGGAAATTTGCGTTGTTCGGAAAATAGTCACTGTTCAGATAGTTCGGATCGTAGTGACTATTGATGTAATCATTGATCTTTTGAACGTCGTTGGGGCCGAAACCATGCTCATGGCTCACACCAGCGCCCGTCTGATAGCCGTGAAATTCTGTCTGTTGGCCCGTGAAGTTCGTAGTGGGGTCGTAATGACCAGTGTCGAAGTTGTACGACGTGAGAAAGTTAGTGTCGTTGCCTACGTGCGAGCCCTCATGTGCAACCGTCTCCTGCAAACTCTTGCCTTTCAGATTTTGGTCGATCTTGACCTCCACATCGATAAGCTTGCCTAGCCCACCCTTCTCCCAACTGACCACGAACTTCGAGGGTGCCCCATCCTTTCGCGTTCTGTGCGAAAGGGTGGGTGTGTCCATCGTCACCGGCAGAGTGGGGAGCACGGGTTTATCGTCCGCATCATGCCGAGGCG
>JBOGLD010000067.1:0-7829 GCA_050745885.1 Terriglobales bacterium | reverse complement strand
TGGTCCAACTGCTGCACCTTTTGCTGAAAGGACTGCGCGTTGACCGCGGCGGTCGCCGCAGGCTGCGGTTGCGCCACCGGCGCAGGCTTCTTCAGGACCAGTATCAGGGCGATCATTGAGGTGACCAACGTGGCCACGCTGATGATGCGGTCAAGTTTCCATTTCTTCATCGCCTACCTCGGGCTATCCATATGTTACCGAGGTAGCGGCGCAAGGTTCAGATGACGGAAGGTACTGACCGCGTGGTTACTACCCTGTTCCCTTGCGGGTGTCATCCTGAGCGAAGAGGCTGCTTCGCTAGCGATGCAGCCTCACAGTCGAAGGACCCCTGGAGGCGAAAATGACCTGGCGTCTGGGGGATTTTGCTTCAAGCGTTCGCCGTGACTACTCCAGACTCCGATTGCACTTATAGGGGTCCTTCGACTCCGCATCTCCGTTCGCAAGCGAACGGAGATACTGCGCTCAGGATGACAGCGCGGGGCTATCCATCCAGCTTCTTGGCCAGCAACTCATTCACCAGCTGAGGATTGGCCTGACCCTTCGATGCTTTCATGACCTGGCCGACGAAAAAGCCCACAACTGTTTTCTTTCCCGCCCGATACTGCTCCACCTGCCTGGGGTTGGCCGCGATGATCTCATCAATGATCTTTTCCAGAGCCGAGGTGTCGCGGGACTGCTCCGGCCGACCCTCTTCTTCATAGACAACGGAAAAATCCTTGCCGCGCTCGAAGCTCAGATCGTAGAGGTCTTTGAGCATTTTGCCGGAGATGGCGCCGCTCTCCACCAGGTCGGCCGAAGCGGCAACGCCGCTCATTGAGATGGGCGACTGCTCGATTTCCAGACCCTTCGCCTTGAGGCGGCCCATCAACTCGCTCTGCACCAGGTTGGCCACACGCTTCGGACTTTTAGCGGCTTTGGCGGCCGCTTCGAACTGGTCGGCCAGCGCCTTGGTGAGCGTAAGCACCTGCGCGTCCTGCTCGGTGATGCCGTAGTCGGCCACCAGGCGCTTGCGCCGCGCCTCGGGAAGCTCGGGCAGGGTGTCGCGGATCTCCTTCTGCCATTTCGCATCCACCACCAGCGGAAGCAGGTCGGGCTCGGGGAAATAGCGATAGTCGTGGGCCTGTTCCTTGGACCGCATGCCATAGGTCTTGCCTTCGCCCGAGTTGTACAGACGGGTTTCCTGCGTGATCTTCCCGCCGGAATCGACCACCCCGATATGGCGTTCAATCTCGTACTCCAGGGCCTCGCGGATGAAGCGGAAGGAGTTGACGTTCTTGACTTCGGTCTTGGTGCCAAACTCTTTCTGTCCCCGCGGACGCACGCTGATGTTGGCATCGCAGCGCAGCGAGCCTTCTTCCATGTTGCAGTCGCTGACTCCGGTGTAGAGGATGATCTCCTTCAGGCGGGTAAGATATTCGTAAGCTTCGTCGGGCGATGCGATGTCCGGCTCACTGACGATTTCGATCAGCGGCACGCCGCTACGGTTGAGATCGATGGCGGTTGCCTCCGAAGAGTTAGCGAAGCCTTCGTGCAGGCTCTTGCCCGCGTCTTCTTCCAGGTGCAGGCGAGTGATGCCGATCTTCTTGCGATTGCCGCCAACTTTTATCTCGATGACGCCGTGTTCGGCCAGGGGCTTGTCATACTGCGAGATCTGGTAGCCCTTGGGCAGGTCGGGATAGAAGTAATTCTTGCGCGCGAAGATGGAAGTCTCGTTGATGCGGCAGTTCAACGCCATGGCGGCGAGCGTCGCAAATTCCACGGCTTTGCGGTTCAGAACGGGCAGCGCCCCCGGCAAGCCCAGGCAAACCGGACAAACATTGGTATTAGGTGGATCGCCGAAGCGGGTGGAGCAGGAGCAGAAAATCTTGGTCACGGTCAGGAGCTGGACGTGCACCTCCAACCCGATGACCGGTTCGTACCTGGCGCGGGCCAAAATGGAGGTTTCCGGGGTGGTAGCCATAATCCAATCATTATAAGGCGGGTTCAATACCGTGGTAGCGCCGACGATGCCTGGCCCCTCGTGTCATCCTGAGCGGAGTGGCTGCTTCGCTTCGCGAAGCAGCTACGCAGTCGAAGGACCCCTATAAGCTACCTCGGTGCGTGCCGTGGAATTGAATTATGGCAATCAGATCCACACCCGCGCGGTCATCCGGCTATAAAGGTCCTTCGACTCCGCATCTGCGTTCGCCAGCGAACGCGGATGCTACGCTCAGGATGACCGGGGGTTAGTTTGATTTTGCCGGGGCGCTCAGATACTTCTCCAGCGGAATTTCGAAATACATCAGCTCGCTTCCTTGGGCATCGCGCACGCCGGTGAGGTAGAAGTGCGCGCCGGCCAGGGGCACGGATATGCCGGACACATCGAAGAAGAAGAATCCAGACTGCGAGCTGTGCGGCTCCACCGCCTTGGCGACAAACTGGGCATTCTGTATTTCCTCGATGGCCTGCTTGCTGAGTCCGCCCTTCACCTTCTTGGTGGGAAAGGGAAGGGGATAACGATTGGTGTTGGCCGAAGGGCGGGTAAGGCGGCGCGCGATATCTTCCTGGGCCGCAGGGGAAAGTTTGGCGCGGTTCACCGTGACTAGTTGAGCCTTCATGCCGGCGAGCTGAACCGGCTGGTTGCCGTCATTGGTGACAACCACGAAGACGGGCAGGAAACCGATCTCGCTGTAATGAACGGAGAAAATGTTTGCCTTCTCCGCCAGATCGTAGGGATCGACTGCGACCGCAACCGCTTCCATGGGATGCTCGTCGTGCGCCGGATAGGACTTGGCCGGCTGCGCCTGCGGCATGACGAATTCCTTCCCCGCCAGGCACAGCGCGGGAACCAGCGCGAGGGCCACAATCGCCACGGCCAGGAACCCGGCAATCCTCAAAGCCACTCTTAACATGATGGTTGATTATAGGATGCGCGGGAGCAGCAGAGTGGTGCCTTGCGGTTAGAATGACTCTTCCTTCCATGTACTTGCTCTACAGCGCGCTGCTGGCGGCAGGCCTGCTGGTCAGCCTGCCCTACTGGATGTTTGGGAAGCGGCGCCACGGCAAGTACCGCGAAGGACTGGGCGAGCGCCTGGGCAGAGTGCCGTCGTGGCTGCAGCCGCAGCCTGACCCGGCAATCTGGGTGCACGCGGTTTCGGTTGGCGAGGTGCTGGCGGTCAGCCAGTTGGTGAGCGAGCTGCGCCGGCGCTTTCCCAAGCATCGGGTTGTGGTTTCAACCACCACAGCCACGGGCCAGAAGCTGGCAAAGAAACATTTCGGAGAGGAAAGCGTTTTCTACTTCCCGCTGGACTTCGCGTTCGCCATTCGACCCTTCTTGGCGGCGTTGCGGCCCCAGCTGATTGTTCTCGTGGAGACTGAATTCTGGCCGAACTTTCTGCGGCTGGCGCATGCCAAGGGCGCTCGGGTTGCCGTGGTGAATGCGCGTATCTCCGATCGCTCCTGGCCGGGATATCGTCGCTTCCGGCCCGTCCTGAAGAAAGTTTTGCGAAATGTGGACCTGTTTCTGGCGCAAACCGGGGAGGACGGCTCCCGGTTGCGTGACATTGGCGCGCCCTCGGAGCGAGTGCAAGTATGCGGCAACCTGAAGTTTGATGTGACCGTGCCGGTTCCTCCAGCCATGGTCGCCAGCCTGCGCTCAGCTTTTCAGCAAGCCGGCGCCGGGCCAGTCATGGTCTGCGGCAGCACGGTGGAGGGTGAAGAAGGACTGCTGTTGCGCGCCTTCGAGAACGTGCTGGTCAGCCATCCCCGGGCGGTAATGATTCTGGCGCCGCGCCGTCCCGAACGTTTCGGCGAAGTGGCGCGCCTGCTGGAGCAGTTGGGCGTCCGCTTCTGGCGGCGCTCTTTGTGGAGCGGCGATGCCATCGCCGGCGGCGTCTTTCTGGTCGACAGCATCGGGGAGCTCGCCGCACTCTATGCGCTGGCGGACGTGGCGTTCGTGGGCGGAAGCCTGGTCCCTCGCGGCGGACACAATATCATCGAACCGGCGCAGCACGGCGCGCCCATCATGGTCGGCCCGCACACCGAGAATTTCCGCGATATCGTTGGCTTGTTTCAAAATCACGATGCCGTGCGCGTGGTAGGAGCGGCGGAATTTCCACTGGTCCTGATGGACTTGCTTGCCCATGAAGCCGAGCGAATCGCGTTGGGCCGCCGCGGAGCTGAAACCTTGCGAGCGCAAATGGGCGCAACCGAAAAGACGGTGGCTGCCCTGGAGAAGCTACTGGCCACGGCCAGGTGAAACGAAATAAAGATGAACCCGCTTAGCTCACTCTTCGGACTTGGGGTTCGGGCGCGGAATGCGCTCTACGATCGCGGCATCGCCCGCGCCCAAAAGCTTAGCGGCGTGGTAGTGAGCATCGGAAATCTCTCGGTTGGCGGATCGGGCAAGACGCCTTTCGTGCTGCTGCTGGGAGACCTGCTCAAAGCGCGAGGCTTGAAGTTCGATATCCTTTCCCGTGGTTACGGACGTAAAACTCGGGGCGTTGCCCTGGTCGACCCGGCCGGTTCAGCGCGTGATTTCGGCGACGAACCTTTGTTGCTGGCGCGGCGTCTGAATGTGCCGGTCATCGTCGGCGAAGACCGCCATGCTGCCGGCATCTTTGCCGAACAGAAGTTTGGACCGCAGATCCACCTGCTCGACGACGGCTTCCAGCATCGCTCGCTTGCCCGCGATTTCGATATCGTGCTGGTCACTCCCGAAGATGTTCGCGACCGCCTGCTCCCGGCCGGAAGACTGCGCGAGCCCCTGGGTTCGCTGCGGCGCGCCGATGCGGTGGTGCTCACCAGCGGCGCGTCCCGGGAGGCGTTTCCACTGGCCCAGAAGGTGGTGTGGAAAGCGCGACGTGGAATCGTTCCCACCAACATACCGGCGCGGCCGGTGGTCTTTTGCGGCATTGCGAGGCCGCAGAATTTCGTGGCGCAACTGCGCACCGCCGGCATTGAGCCGGTTGCCGAAGCCTTCTATCGCGACCACCACGCCTATGGCGAACAGGATGTCCGCGATTTGCTGAATCTGCGACAACGCAGCGAGGCCGACGGCTTTGTGACGACAGAAAAAGATGCCGTCAACCTGGACGGATATCTCGCCGCGCTTGAACCGCTGGCCGTGGTCCCGGTCAGGATGGACTTGACCGACGCAGCTAACGCTGTGGATACCATGTTGACCAGGATTGCGGAGAGAAGAGGTTCGGCATGAGAAAATCTGGTTGCCTCCGGCACACACGATGAGCAAACATCTCAAACAAACCGAGCGGCTGAGAAAGATCGTAGAAGACTTTCCCAAAGCAACGGTCACCGTGCTTGGCGATCTGGTAGCCGACGAATTCATTTTCGGCGAAATCTCGCGGGTCTCCCGCGAAGCCCCGGTATTGATACTCAAGCATCGTGAACGCACCGTAGTGCCGGGCGGCGGAGCCAACGCTGTCTGCAATCTTGCGGACCTGGGCGTCAATGTGCTTCCCGTCGGCGTGATCGGCGATGACGAGCCTGGCCGCCTGCTGCTCAAAGCTTTCCGCCACAAGCACGTTCCCGTGAGTGGCGTTTTGAAGGACAAGAGTTGTACGACAGTCACCAAGACGCGCATCCTGGCAGGTTCGACACACTCGGCGCGGCAACAGGTGGTGCGGGTTGATCGCGAGCCTGAGGCTGAGCCCAATCGTCATTTGAAGCGCGAACTGGTGCTGGCCGCGCGGGAGTACGCTCGGGCTTCGGATGTTTTGCTCATTTCAGACTATGGTTACGGGTCCGCCACTCCGGCGATCCTGAATGCGCTCCGCTACAAGGGTGGGCTGCGGGGAGTGCCGGTGGTGCTCGATTCACGCTACCGCATGCTGCAATATTCGGGTGTGACCGCGGCCACACCCAATGAGCCTGAGGTCGAAGCCGGGCTGGGGGTGCGGATCGGCCACGATTGGCGAACCCTGTGCGCCGCCGCCGAGCAGGTCATGTCGCGGATGAAGCTGCAGTCGTTGGTCATTACTCGCGGGCGGGACGGCATGGTGGCCTTTACCCGCCGCCACAAGCCCGCCGACATTCCGATTTTCGGGTCCGACCAGGTCACGGACGTGACCGGAGCCGGGGATACGGTGATTGCCGCCTTCACCGCCGCTCTGGCCGCCGGAGCCAGCGCGGAAGACGCGGCCCACCTGGCGAACTATGCCGGCGGCATCGTCGTGATGAAGCGTGGCACGGCGACCGTATCGCAACAGGAACTCTTGCAGGCGCTGGACCAGGCGCCACCGGCGATACGCTCCCACTGATTGCGGCCCGCAAGGCTTCCGGGGACAAAACGATCGCAAACAAGATTCTCACTCGCGATGAATTACGACAGCAGGTAGCGGAATGGCGTCGGGCCGGCGACTCCGTGACCCTGGCCAACGGCGCCTTCGATTTGCTGCACGTCGGACACGTGCGGTATCTGCGCGCCGCCAAACAACTGGGCGGGCGGGTGATCGTGGCCGTCAACTCGGATGCGTCGGTGCGCGCCCTGAAGGGTGAAGGCCGTCCGCTGATGCCGGCCAGGGAACGCGCCGAAATCCTGGCCGCATTGGCCGACGTAGATGCCGTCGTCATTTTTCCGGAGCCGGATGTACGCGCCATCATCCGTGAAATCCGCCCAGACGTGCATGCCAAAGGCACGGATTACACCGTCGAGAGCGTTCCCGAGCGTGATGAAGTGCTGGCCTGCGGCGGACGAGTGGAAATTGTGGGCGATCCCAAGGACCATTCCACGAGTGAGATCATTCGCTCGCGCCTGGGGCGGACGCGTTCGTGAGCCTGCCGCCGCCAGCTCAGATTTCTCCTGAAAATGCGGTGAGGCACGGGATCGCGGAAAGGGGAATCGGCCGGCTCCTCATCGTGCGTCTGGGAGCGATGGGAGACGTGATCCACGGCCTCCCCGCCGCGGCTGCGCTGCGCCAGGCATTTCCCGAAGTCATGCTGGGCTGGCTGATCGAAGAGCGCTGGGCGGAGCTGTTGTGCACATTGCCCACGCCGCGCTCCGGGCCGCGTTCGGCCGGACGCCCGCTGGTCGACCGCATTCACACCGTAAACACTCGCCCCTGGCGCTCCGCCCCTTTTTCCGCCGCCACCTGGGAGCGGGTCGCGGCCAGCTTGAGCGATTTGCGGGCGGCGCGCTATGAAATTGCCGTCGACCTGCAGGGGGCGGTGCGCTCATCGTTGCTGGCGCGGTGGTCGGGAGCGCCCGTTATCTACGGAGCGGCCCAGCCTCGCGAAAATCTGGCCAGCATGTTTTACTCGCGCCCGATCGTCACCGGCGGCGAACACATTGTCGAACAGAACATGTCAATCGCCGAAGCGGTCGCGCGACAGCCGCTGAAAATGCCGCGGGTCGAGCTTCCACGCGACCACGCCGCCGAGCAGGAATGCGACAGCTGGCTGGAAGCGCAGGGCATCCGGGAGTTTGCGCTGCTCAATCCCGGGGCCGGTTGGGGAGCGAAGCGATGGCCGGCCGAACGCTACGGGCAACTGGCAAGGCAACTATCGGAAAATGGCCTGAAAGCGCTGATCAACTTCGGTCCCGGAGAAGAAGGCCTGGCCAACGCCGTGAAGGCTGCCAGCGGCGCAGCGGCCGAAACCTTTACCGGCTCGCTTACCCAGTTGATCGCACTTACGCGCCGTGCACGATTGTTCATTGGGGGCGATACCGGACCCATGCATCTGGCGGCCGCCCTGGGCGTTCCCGTGGTCGCCATCTTCGGGCCGACCGACCCGGCGCGCAACGGTCCTTTCGGGAACCGCAATATCGTGCTGCGCAGTTCCGCCAGCAGCACCAGCTACCGTCACGCGTTGCAGAGGGATGACGGATTGCT
>JBOGLD010000066.1:0-48609 GCA_050745885.1 Terriglobales bacterium | reverse complement strand
TGGTCGTCAAACACTACGGTGGTCAAGTGTCCCCTGAGTTCAAACCGTAAACCGAGTTGGAGGCTTGCATGGTCCGGTGGCTGATTCTGCTGTTGTCCCTGCTCCAGGTAGTTTCCGTTTCATCACTCGCACAAGCTGCCGCTCCGGACACGCCCGAGCCCGGCTCGGTTGCGGCCATCGCCGCGGCCACTGGAGACAAGCGGTTTCTCTCGCCCTGGGTGTCCTACGTGCCTGAGTCCGCGACCGTCCCCTCGCCACTCCGCTTTCTGGGGAGAATCGCGGGCGCGCCGGGTGAACTGGTCGACTCGGGTAAAGCCTACGCTTACTGCCGCGCTCTGGCCGCCGCTTCGCCGCGCGTGCGCGTCTTCACCATTGGCCACAGTGAAGAAGGGCGTGAGATTCTGCTGGTCGCAATCGCCGACGAGTCCGGCATCCGCGAACTCGATCGTTTGAAGTCGGCAACTGCCGCTCTGGCCGATCCTCGCCGCACCGATCCTGCCGCCGCCGAACGCCTGATCCAGAATGCCCGGCCCATCTACTACTTCAACGCCGCCTTACATTCCGACGAGACCGGTTCCACCGAAGCTATGCTGGAAATGGCCTACCGCCTGGCGGTTTCCGAACAGCCCATGATCCAGCGCATCCGCCAGAACCTCGTGGTTCTCATTAACCCCGTCTCCAACCCCGACGGCCGCGACAAGATGGTGGAGTGGTTCTATCGTTATCTCAAAGGCAAAACCGACCGCGCCACCCTGCCGCGGCAGTCGCCTCCCTATTGGTCGAAGTACACCTTCGTCGATATCAATCGCGACACTCACCAGCAGACCCACGAGACCACTAAGGCCGTGCACCGTATGTTTTACGATTGGCATCCCACGGTGGTGCACGATCTGCACGAGGGCGAACCTTTCCTGATGACCTGGAACGGCACCGGCCCCTACAACCCGAACATCGATCCCATCACTTACACCGAGTTTCTGGAGCTGAGCTTTCACGAAGTCGAGACTCTGACGGCCATGGGCATGCCCGGCGTTTCCACCTGGAACTTCGGCGAGGCCTTCGCCCACCTCTACCTTGACTCTGTCGCCATGAACCACAACGCGATTGGGCGCGGCTACGAAACCTGGGGCAATGGCACCGCCGAAACCTTGCGCCGCACCGTCCCGGCTAATGATGCCACCATTGAGTGGTATCGCCCCCTGCCGCCTCCCGCCGGGGAAGTCACCTGGTCGGCTCGCGACAATCTGAACTATCAGGAGACTGCCGCCCTCTCCGCCCTCGACTACAGCGCGGGCACCGCCAAAGCTATGCTCCGCAACTTCTACAAGAAGGGTTGGGACTCCTGGCAGAAGGGTTTAAATGATCCCCCCTACGGCTTCCTGATTCCTGACGGTCAGGGCGACCGCACTCGCGTGGCCCAGATGGTGGGCCGCTTGATCGGTCAGCACATCGAGGTGGGACGCGCCCAACAGGAACTCAAATTGAAAGACGGCGAGTATCCCGCCGGCACTTACGTGGTGCGTCTCGACCAGCCCTACCGCAACTACGCGGTCGATCTGCTCACGCCCCAGCATTACCCCAAGAACGGTGGCGAACCCTACGACGACGTCTCCTGGGAGTTGCCCGCGCACTACCACCTCCAGGCAATTCCCACGGCAGACCCGGCGGTGCGCTCGGCCCCCCTCACTCCCTTGACGGAACAGCCCCACCCTGCCGGCAGCGTCTCCGGCGCCGGGCCGGTCTTCCTGATGAAAGACACGGGTCAGGAGGAACTGCTGGCGGCGCGCTACAGGCTGGCGGATTTCAATATCGAAATCGCCGAGCACTCGTTCAGCGCGGGTGGCACGGACTTCCCCGAGGGATCGTGGATTCTGCCTGCACAGGATGGCCTGGCCGGCGCCATTCACACCACCGCCACCGAACTGGGGCTCGACTTCACCAGCGCCGCCGCCGTGCCCGACGTGCCACGGCACGCCGCCAAAGCCGCGCGCTTAGGTCTCTGGGTGCCCTGGGCCGACACTGATTCCATCGGCTGGATTCGCTACTCGCTCGATCAGCGCAAGGTCCCCTACACCTACCTTCGCGACGAAGACATCCGCGCCGGAGGGCTGCGCGATCACGTGGATGTCATCGTCTACGGCCACGTCGACCTCGAACTTGCCGAGCAGATTCAGGGTCTGCCGAAAATCTGGGGACCCATGCCCTTCAAGAAGACGCCCCAGACACCGAGCTTCGGTACTCCCGCAGAGTCGGACGACATCACTGGCGGCATTGGCTGGGAGGGTCTCGCGCAGCTTCAGCACTTCGTTGAAGATGGCGGTTTGCTCGTGACCCTGGGCAGCGGCTCCATGCTTCCCCTGGAAGGCGGCATGGTGCGCGGCGTTCGCCGTTCTTCAGGAGGCGTGCCGCGCAGCACCCAGGGCGGCGGCGCCGATTCTGCCGCGGCGGCGCAACAGGCAGCCACCCGAACCCCGGGCGCGCACGTCCGTGTGACTTTCGACCAGCCCGATCACCCGCTGGCCTATGGCTACCCGGCGCGGACCTGGGTCTTCCGCCAGAACTTCCCGCTTTACGACATCCCGCGTCACTGGCTGCGCATGGCCTATTGCACCACCTGCCTCGATGGTCCCGAGGACCGCAGCCACATGATCATGGAATGGGGCGACCGCGACGGAGCACCATTCGTCGTCAGCGGCCAGGCCTGGGGCGAGAGTCGCCTCATCGGACGTCCCGCCATCCTCGATATGCCCGCGGGCCGGGGCCACATCATCACCTTCAACTTCAACCCCATGCACCGCGACCTGAACCGGGGCGATCAGCGTCTGCTCTGGAACGCAATTCTTAACTGGCAGGCGATCCTGGCGGGCAAACCGGATCACTCCCGCCAGTGAAATTCAGGGATTGCTGTGATGCGACCTCTCACAATTCAGGACGTGTGGGGTTTCAAATCGCCGACCACGAACCAGTAGGCCAGCAGTCCGGCCAGGAGAATGATTGCGCCTAGCTCAAATCCCGGCACATAGGTACCGCTCCGCTTGATCAACAGTCCAACCGCCAGTGGCGCCACGATTCCGGCGAGGTTGCCCGCAAAATTTTCCGCCCCCGTCCATATCCCGACTTTTTCGGGTGGCGCACAGCATTGCAGAATCACCAGCAGATTTCCGGTGGCAAGCCCAACCAGGGCCGCTCCGATCAACAGCCAGATGGCCGTTCCCGTATCCGAAGCTCGCATTGCGCCGATGAGGAACAGGCCCATGAAAAAAGCGATAGTGACGATTCCCTTTCGGGTCCGGGTTTCGTCCCAGCCGCGCCGGATCAGGCTATCGGCGATCCATCCTCCAATCGGTTCCGCAACCCCGAACGTAAAGAACACTAGCGAACCATAAAAGCCGGCCTGCACGATGCTGAGGTGCCGCACGGTCACAAAGTAGTCGGGAAGCCAGGTCACCAGCACATACCAGTAATAGTCAAAGCAAAAGAATCCCAGGCAGATACCCAGCAGATTGCGGTTGAACAAGGCGCTCCAACGAATCGGCGACGATATCCCAGGCGTGGGAGGAGCCACTGCGCTCTTCACGGCCCGCACCTGGCGCGGAAAGAACCACAACCAGGGGACAATCCATGCCAAACCGGCAAAACCTAAAAGGAGGAAGGTGTGGCGCCAGCCATGGCGGGTCAGGAGCCAGGGCACCAGGATGCCTTCGAGGATCAACCCCGTCCGCGTCCCGAAGTCGAAGAGCCCCGACGGCAAGCCCCGATCTTTCCCCGAGAACAGCAGGCTGACAATCTTGGTCCCACCCGGAAGGTAGATGGATTCCCCAACCCCCAGAAGAATACGAAAACCAATCAGCACTTCCAGGCTCCCCGCCAGGCCCGTGAGTCCCTGGGCCAACGACCAGAGGGCAAAGGCGGCGGCATAGAGCCAGCGCAAATTGAAGCGGTCCGCGCACCAGCCGATGGGAACTTGCATGAGCGCGTACGACCAGAAGAAGGAAGAAAGCAGCAGGCCTTTGGTTTCGGGCGTGAGATGGAAATCCTTCGAAATCAAGGGCAAGGCAAATGAGATTGCGGCGCGATCGAGATAATTGATGAGTGAAGCGGTAAAGAGCAATCCGATGATGGTCCAGCGGCGCGAGTGGGAAACCGGCGGCAGATCCATTCCTGTCCTTTCGCATTACCCTGCGAATCGAGAGTCCAATTCGGTCTGGATAGTCTACTCTGCGCTGTCCAGCGGCGACTCCCAGCTGTCTGACTCCGGCTTTTAACAGGCAATCCCTGATGATTGGGCCAGCCCCTGACGATAACCCCAAATTGTGATCCAAATCACTAAAGCAGGTGACGACACTCATGGTGCCCCAGGCCTAAGTCTGGGAAACTCAACACATTCGAGGTGGCTTATGCGAGAAGACAACCGCAAGTTGCTGGAGCTGCTCAAATTCGAGCTCAATTTCCTGGAAGATGGCGGCTACGGGCGCTCTCCGCGAACTCCGTGGCGTGCGACGCACGTGTTCGAGGACTCTCTCACCTGTTTGAACTTCGGTGATCCCTCTCATCAGCATCCTTGTAGCGAATGTCTGCTAATGCAGTTTGTTCCGGATGAGCGCAAAACCGAGAGTTCGCCTTGCCGCTTTATCCCGCTGACGGACAAGGCCGAGACCGTCGATTACTTCTATCGCTACGGCACCCAACCTGACCTGGAAGATACTCTTGCGGCCTGGTTGCGGAAACAGATCAGTCGTATCGAACAGCGAAGTTCTGACGAAACCGAATCGCCGACGGTAGAAGAACAGAGAGATCAGTTTTCCAAGCTGGCGGAGACCTAAGGAATGCTGGTTCGCGTACTGTCCCGATCTGGGAAAATCAACCGCTTCGTCTTAACCCGGGACACGATGAGCATTTCTGGCGGCCTGAGGCTTGAAGCGTCAAAAATGACTTGGTAAACTTCGGTGATCCAGCTCAAAGATCAGGGACAAGTTCCGGGGCCAAGATTCTAACGGTGAGCGGGCCAGGCCCGCGGAGGCTTGATGACGCACCGCAAGATACCCGCACCACTGGCGCTGCCCCTGATTGGGATGTGTGCTGTAGCCTTGATTTTCGGGACCGCGGGTATCGCCGGTGCGGCCGGCAAACACAAGCCGACCCCGGACACTCCCGCCATGCACTACGACCGCCCCACCGACCCCTCGCTCTACGTGGGCGCCGAAACCTGTAAAACCTGCCACGAAGACATCTTCAAGAACTTTGAAACCACGCCCCATTTCGTGACCACGATGGAGAACAAGCGCGGCCCGGAATGGCAAGGCTGCGAGGCTTGTCACGGTCCGGGCAAGGCACACGTCGAAAGCGGCGGCGACATAACCAAGATATTCACCTTCAAAGGCGTTTCGGCGGAAGTCTCGAGCGCGCGTTGCCTGGACTGCCATACTTACGGCGAAGAGCACAGCAATTTTGCCCGCTCGGCGCATCTTGAAAACCACGTCGGTTGCATCGACTGTCATTCTCCCCACCACGCCAGGGAAAGCCAGGGCCTGATGAAGGAGAAGCAGCCACAACTCTGCTATGGCTGCCATCTGGAAGCCAAGATGCAATTCAACCGTCCCTTCCATCACCGCGTCAACGAAGGCATGGTGCAGTGCACCGACTGTCATAATCCCCACGGCGGGTTCCAGGGAAGGCAGCTGCGGGTAACGGCTTCCCAGGATGCAGTCTGTTTCAAATGCCATTCGGAAAAAGCCGGACCTTTTGTGCACGAACATCCTCCCGTCAAGACCGAAGGATGCGTCTCCTGCCATACGCCGCATGGTTCGGCGAACCCGCGCCTTTTAAAGCGCAGCCAGGTGAATCTGATGTGCCTGGAGTGCCATTCCTTCACGGTCGACACCGGCGCTCCCGCAACTCCGACGTTCCATAACCAGGCGCAGAAGTATCAGGCATGCACCTTGTGTCACGTTGCGATTCATGGATCGAACTTCGATCCATTCTTCTTCAAATAGGTGGAGCATGGGCAAGGCAGGCGGATCAAGGCGAACACAGCGGCCCCCTCGATGGGCTTCGGTCTTCCGGGGCGGAGTGGCCCTGTTGCTTTTCGTGGGAGGAACAGCGGCGTGGTCGCAGCAGGCGGCTGAGGGAGAAGGCATCGACTCCGGCAACTACAACATCCGGCAGTCCGTGGAATTCGGCTACCGCTTCACTAATGTCACCGGTGATCCCGGCGCCTACGACACCTTTGTGAATCTGCAACAGGGTCCCCGGTTGCTGGATATGACCCTGGAGATGCGCTCGCTCAACCATCGCGGTCTCCTGTTCGACCGGCTCTACCTGAGCAATTTCGGATACGGCGGCGATCCCAACAACGTCTCTCGTCTGCGCATCGGTAAGAACAAGTGGTACGACTTCGACGCCACCTTTCGCCGCGACCAGAATGTCTGGGACTACTCGCTGTTCGCCAACCCGCTGAACCCGGTAAGCACATTCGCCAATGCCCCGGCCGGCTTCAACCCGGTCATCAGCGCGTCTCCGCACCTGTTCAACACCCGGCGCCGCATGGGCGACTACAATCTCACGCTGCTGCCGGTGTCCAAAGTACGCTTCCGGCTGGGCTATTCGCGCAATGTGAATGATGGACCGTCGTTCAGCAGCCTTCATCAAGGCACCGAGGCGCTGCTTTTTCAGAATTGGAGAAATACCGTCAATGCCTATCGCCTGGGCGTGGATTTCAAGCTGCTGCCCAAGACCAGCATCAGCTACGACCAGATCTTTAACTACTACAAAGGCGACACCGGAGTGGCTGACCAGAATCAGAACTTCCAACTGGCCAACGGCACGCCCGTGGATATCGGCGTTTCGCTCAACAACGCCGCCAACCAGCCCTGCGCGGGGACCTTTCTGGTGACCGGCGGCGTCAACCCGCTGTGCAATGGATTTCTCAACTACAGCCGCAATGGGCGAGTGCGCACCAGCATGCCCACCGAGCAACTAAGTTTGCAGTCCAACTACTTCAAGCGCCTGGACCTCTCCGGCCGGGTCAGCTACACCGGCGGCGACATGAACGTCGGTGGATATCAGGAACTGCTCACCGGCCGCGAGAGCCGCAGCAATCTGAGAAACAATGATGTCTTTGGCCCCGCCTTCGGCCGCCACGTCGCCGCCTCGGTCGATTTTGGCGCCACCTGGCACATCACGGAACGGTTCCGCATCCTGGATACTTTTGCCTATTCCAGCTTCCGGAATCCGGGCGAGTTCGATTCTTCGAATTGCCAGTTCTTCAGCCCCGATCTGACGACCGGACCGAATGTCTTCACGCCCGCAACTACTCCCGCGATTGTGTGCGCCCCGCCCGCCGACGCCGTAGCCGGCACCCCGGCGCATAGCACTTCCTCTGCAGCCGACGTGTCCCGAACCATATCAGGGCTGCTCCTGAAACAGGACCAGAAAACCAATCTGTTCCAGCTCGAGTATGATTTCACTCGCAGGTTCGGCGCCCGGCTGGGCTACCGTTTCCGTCATCGCGCTATTGCGGATTCTGACTTCGAGCAGGTCGAGGAGCTGTTCTATCCCTCGAATGCGAATCGCGGCGACTGCGCCCTGGTGGCCGGCCTCCTGCCGGCGGGTTGCACCGACAACGGAGACGGTTCGTTCACCTTCCGCACTCCGTCACCCATCGAGACCGATACCGGCGAAACCTTGATCAATGAGCATTCCGGCCTGTTTGGCTTCTGGGCCCACCCGGTAGACGCGTGGCGAATCAACCTCGATATGGAAGTGGCCAGCGCCGACAACTCTTTCACCCGCATCAGCCCGCGGCAGTGGCAGGAATATCGAGTCCGCACTACTTACAAACTGGCCAGCTGGGTGAATTTGAGTGGCTCCATCAATGTTCTGGAGAAGCGCAACAACGTTTCCGAGATCGACAATCTCCAGCACAATCGGCTGTATGGATGGGGGGCGATCTTCGAACCGAACGACCGCCTTTCCCTGGAACTGGGCTACGACTACAGCGACGATTTTTCCCAGATTCTGGTCTGCTTTGTCACGACCCCGACGCCACCTGGAATCGCGAAGTGTCCGGGCTCGACCTTGAGCCAGGAGCTTTCGACTTACACAAACAAGTCACACTACGGATACTTTGACGTGATGTGGAAGCCGGTCCGTCGGCTGACCACCCACCTCGGCTACAACGTGACCAGCACCACAGGCAGCGCTCTTTTCCTGAATCCCAACGCGCCCTCCGGACCGCTCGACTCCACCTATCATCGGCCCTATGGGGGTTTTGACTACGCGTTCGCCAAAGCCTGGACGGGCAAGGCCTACTGGGGCTATTACGGTTATCACGAAGACCCCAGTTCAGTGGCGCAGGATTTATTCGCTCCACGCAACTTCCGCGGCAACCTGGTCACGCTTTCGATGCGATACGCATTCTAGAGGACTATAATTTTGGGCCGGGCGCGGCAGGAGAGACCTCGCCTCTCGCCCATGTGCCAGGACGGGCGCCTGATATGCAGATTCCGACAATCCTGTTGCTCTCGCTGATCGCTTTCAGCGCCGCGCTGATTGGAGTTCTGGTCGTACGACCCGGGCTCACAACCACTCGTGGCGGAAAAATCCTGGCCTTCCTCGTCCTGTTCCTGCTGCCCTTGCTCTGTATGTCCATGGGCGTTTCTTCGGAGCTCGAGCGCTCCAAGACCACCGCATTCTGCCTGTCCTGCCACGTCATGGAGTCCCATGGCCGCAGCCTCTACGTCGACGACCCGACTTATCTCGCCGCCGCCCACTTTCAGAATCACCGGGTCCCGCCGGATGAGGCCTGCTACACCTGTCACACCAACTACGCGATGTTCGGCGGATTCCGCGCCAAATTGAACGGGTTGCACCACGTCTACGTTCAGTATTTCGGTACGCCCCACAACCCGATTCGTCTCTATGAACCCTATAACAACCGGGAATGTCTGCACTGCCACCTGGGCGCTCGCTCCTTCGAAGAGGGATCGATCCACAACGCGGACCCGGACCTGCTTCCGGCCATAAAGGCCAACAAACTCTCCTGCCTCACGAGCGGCTGTCACGACGTGGTACACAACGTTGGCCAACTGGACAAGGTGAAGTTCTGGAAAGGAGACAATTGACATTGAGAAAGAACGCCACAGGACTCGAAAAACGCCTCCGGCTGGCCGGAATGTTGCTGATTGTCGGATTGCTGGTTGAAGCAATCTGTCTGCTTTGGGCCCGGCCGCTTGCCTTTATTCTGCTGGTCGGGGCCGGCGGTCTCCTCTGTGCTGCCGGAATCGTGTTGTTCTTATACTCACTGGTTTCCACTGGCGAGGCTACGCCTGAACCATGACCCTGCCCCGGGGCTCCGCCAGGAGCGTCCATTCCGCCCAATGGTCACATTTCCCAAGCGACGATTTCGGTTCAGACTCTCTTCTCAAACCCGTGCCGAATCTGGTATTAGAGAGTGGTTAAGGAGAAACAGGAATGTCTCTGACCCTCGCGGTGATTTGCGTCGTGGCGTTGGGTCTGTTGATCGCAATCCGGATTAGACGAACCAGGGACCAGAATGAGATGGAGCACAGCATTACCCCAGAGGCCCTCCATACATTGTTGGCCTCAAATCGAAAAGTCCTCCTTTTTGATGTTCGCCAGCCGCTCGACTTGTTGGCCGACCCCGAAATCATAGTAGGCGCCACGAGGATTCCCCCAAGTGATCTGCTTGAGAATCCATCGCTCCTCCCGAAGGACAAAGACTCGGTCGTTTACTGTACTTGCCCTGATGATAAAACCAGCCGTGTCATCTTGCGGCGAGCTCAAGCCATGCATTTCTCGCGGGTGAAATTCCTCAAGGGTGGACTGGCGGGCTGGAAAGCAAAAGGCTATCCAGTCGAGCGCTACGAAAAATCCTTTCACCTCGATACTCGAACCTAGCTTCGCCCTCCGCGGACGCGGTAATCCTCGCCGCCTCCATAATATTTGTTTGCCACTTACGCTGGGGGGAGAATTTCCAGTTTACCCCTTACTCGGGACAAGCGCGTGCCCAATAGTTCGCATAGACGAACTGTTTATGCCGCAGTTATTTTATTGGAAATATTGTGCTGACAGGTGCCCCTTTCGGTAACACGTCCGGCAGCGGTGGTGCAACGTCAGGTGAAACCTGACGGAAATCCTTACCGAGAAACTCAGCCACTGTGGTAGCGATCTCGGACTGGGTAACCGTCGCGGCGTTCGAGCGCTCTCCAAAATCGCGGGTTTCGGGCCCCATGACCGCAACCCAGATATTCTCCGATCCTTTTTCGTCGACCCCGTGTTCCTTCCATTCTTCAGGCCCGCTGCCCCGGCCATGATCGGTGGTGATGATAAAAGTTGTCTGGCCGCGGTACTCCGCCATGGCCTGCATGGTTTCCCATAGTTGCCTTACAAACCCATCGAACTGATGCGCGCTCTCAAGCACCAGGTCATACCGCCCGGCATGGGCCCAATTGTCGGTTTCGCCGTAACCGACGAAGAGCAGGCGTGGGTGGGCGGACTTCACGTAGTCGAGCAGCGGCACTTGCAGGAAAGAGTCCCAAACGTCTTCCTCGTCCAATCGCGTGGTGGTTTGGTACAGGTCGTTCAATAGTTCTTGCCGGGGCGTGAGCCTTCCCTTTTCGGGCAGGTCCCAACCGACCTGCATAACCAGATGACTGCGGGGTTCGTTGAAAATGTTTTTGAAGACGTTCCACGTGGCGTATACCGCAACTTTACCGTGGAATTCTGGGAAATGGTTCATCCACTCGAAGACTGTCGTGTTCGGATTCGGCCCAAATTCATTACTGTTAATGCGCGGATCGGGCCGGCCAGTCAACATTTCGTTGTATCCGGGATACGAGAATGCCATGCCGTTGGTTACGTGTGCCACGCTGCCTTTGTGCTGGTTGCCAAAGATCTGGCCCTGCTTGCCCACCACACCCCACAGAAACGGAAAGAGCATCTTCCGGCGCTCTGCCGGGTCGTCGTTCCAGTACTTCTGACGCAGTTGCTCGGGAGTTTCCCAAATGCCGCCGTTCTTCTCGTTCAGCAAATCGGGATCGGCACCGGTGAAAACCTCTTGCCATCTCAAGCCATCGCTGACGATGAGAACAACATTTCGAGTCTTGAGCTGACCTGAAGCTGAAACCGTAAAGGTAAGGGATAAGCAGAAGACCGCAAAGAACCGGAGCCGATTCAATCATCCTCCGTTCAGCTGGGATGTGTTTAACGTGACCAAGGCGGTCTGCTTCGACGATGGTACCCTAAACCAGTTTCTGGATCCACGCTCGGCGACCTTGCCCAAACTTTGAGCACGCCACGAGTGATGCCCTTCGGCTTGCGCTATAGAATACGGGGCGAGAACTTTCCAGGCTGTGACTGGCCTTGGTCCACCGCATCGCGGCTGGCTTCACTATTGAACTCGTTGCAGGCTTTCCAGACTCCGGTTTGACACGATCGTGGGCAGTGGCACGTAACCCAGGTTTGTGGCTTCATTCTGCCCCTGGACCAGACACCAGCCGAACAGGTCTTTCAGCAACGCTGCCTTCTTCGCATCGGGGTAGCCGTTGTAGACGAGAATCCAACTCATGGTGACAATCGGATAAGAAGCTTCGCCGTCGGGATCCGGCACGAAAGCCCTTAGATTCTCCGGCATCTGAACGCTTGCCAGTGCCGCCGAAGCGCTCTCGGGCGAAGGCGCGACGAATTTGCCCGCTTTGTTTTCCAGCAGGGCCGTTTTCAGTCCCAATTGGTGCGCGAATTCGTAGCCCACATAGCCGATCGAACCCTCCGCCTTTTCAATCGCCCCGGCGACTCCTTCGTTTCCCTTGGCGCGGATCGCATTTCCCGGCCAATTGATCACGGTGGCCGGCCCATAGTGCGCCCGCCAGGACTCGCTGATCGCGTCCAGGTGCTTGGTGAATGCGTAGGTGGTTCCGCTGGAGTCCTGTCTTACCACGGTTACGATGGTCAGCTTCGGAAGGTGCACGCCGGGATTGGCCTGGGCGATCACGGGATCGTCCCAGCTCTTCACGTCCCCCTGGAAGATGCCAGCCAGGGCACTGCGCGAAAGCTTGAGATCGCCTTCGAAGTTGGGGAGGTTGTAAGCCACCGCGACCGCGCCGGCGGTCATGGGGACCAACCGCGCGCCGCGTGAAACTTTAGCCATCTGCTCGTCTGTCATGGCGGCGTCGCTGGCGCCGAAATCAACCTCCTCGTCTTGCGCAACGTGGGCGCCGACGAATCGCCGGACGCCTTCACCGCTTCCCACCGCGTCGTAAGCAATAACCGTTTGCGGGTGGGCTCTCTGATAGGCGGCAAACCAGGTCTTGTAGAGTGGCGATGGAAACGTTGCTCCCGCGCCTCGTAAAAGCACAGCTCCAGGAGGGACCTCGACCTTGGAACTCGCCTTTACGTTGGGCAATGCGTTGCATCCGCCGGCGAGAAGCGCAGCGGCAACAACCATGAGAGCGGCGGCTGAATCGATCAGCCGTGGACTTCGCGGGTCGGTCTTGGCTTGCGTCACCGGCGGACCTCCGGATTCAGAGCATCGAGGGAGCCCGCTTAGCTGAACTCGCCTCGGATGTACTGTTGCGTATGCGAATGTTGCGGGTCGTCGAAGAGGTGCTTCGACTTGTTGAACTCCACCAGGTATCCCGTGCGCCCGCCCTTTGTAGTATCGACGTAGAGGAATCCGGTGTAATCCGCCACCCGCTGCGCCTGCTGCAGGTTGTGGGTCACGATCGCGATGGTGAACTTCTGACGCAGTTCGAGCATCAGCTCTTCAATCTTGCGGGTCGCGATGGGGTCGAGAGCCGAACAGGGTTCGTCCATCAGCAGGACTTCGGGTTCGGTGGCGATGGCGCGGGCGATGCACAGACGCTGCTGCTGTCCTCCGGAGAGGGACATTCCGCTCTTGGTGAGCTTATCTTTGACCTCGTCCCACAGAGCGGCGCTGCGCAGCGCCTTCTCTACCTTGGCGGCCTTGTCGCCTTTGAATCCGTTCAGACGAAGGCCGAAGGCCACGTTGTTGAAGACACTGGCCGCGAACGGATTGGGCTGCTGAAACACCATCCCAATGAACCGGCGAACTGCGACGGGATCGATGGCCGCGTCATAAATATCGCGCCCGCGATAGTGCACGTGGCCCTCAAAACGGAACCCGCGCACCAGGTCATTCATCCGGTTCAGGCAGCGCAGCACGGTGCTTTTGCCGCATCCTGAGGGGCCGATGAAGGCAGTGATGGAGTTCTTCTTGATCGGAATCTGCGTGTCGCGGACCGCCTTGAAAGCGCCGTAATAAAGTTCGCGAATATTGCAGTCAACGACAACATCCTCGTGCTTGACCTGCGTCAACATGGCAGATGTCTCATTGGCCGGTTCCCAGTTCGATGCGCTGGATGACATATGAATCGCTCCTGTTACGGCTGCACTTGTTTGGAAGAGAAGCTCTGGCCAATGAGATTGGCGGTCAGCACCATCAGCACCAGCACCAGAGCCGCGGCCCATGCCAACTCCACCTGGTTCTTGAAAGGCATGCCCGCGAAGTTATAGATCAGCACGGCGAGTGATGCCGTAGGCTGCATGAGATTGGTCCTGCCGTGCTCCCACAGCCAGTAATTGCTGAACAGCGCGGTGAAAATCAAGGGTGCGGTTTCTCCCGCGGCTCGGGCCACCGCCAGCATGACGCCCGTCAGGATTCCCGGCATAGCCGTGGGGACAAGCACCATCCAGACCGCTTGCGTCGGCGTCGCACCCATCCCGACCGCAGCCTCTTTCATGCGCGACGGAACCATCCGCAGCGCGTCTTCCGAAGTAAGAATAATGGTCGGCAGCATGAGAACGGAGAGTGCGACCGCCCCCGCCAGCGAGGAGTACCCGCCGGTCGTTAACACGATCACGCCATAAGCGAAAACCCCGGCCAGAATGGAGGGAAAGCCGGTCAGCACTTTGGCGCAAAAACGCACTCCCTCCGCGAACTTCGTACGCGACTGCGCGAGATATATGGCGGTCAGGAGTCCGAACGGAACACTCAGCAGCATCGCAAGACCCACCATAACCAGGGTGCCGACGATGGCGTTTCCGAATCCCCCTCCCGCTTCCAGGGGAGCCGGGGGCAGCGATGTGAAGAGCGCGAGACTCAGGCGCCGGCCGCCGCGCCACAGCAGCATCAGCACCACGCTGAACAGGGGTACAAGCGCGATCAGGGTCAACAATGTCGTTACAAAATTCAGGCCGAAGTCAATCAGCGTGCGCGGACGGCGCAGCGACCGCTCCAGCTGTGAAAAATCCACCCCCACAAAGGGGTCGGGAACTCCGCTGGTGCCTTGTCCAAACGTGGTAGTTGCCATGGTTACGGCTCCGCCTGCAGTAAGGAAGCGCGTTGCAGGATGAAAGCTCCCACAATGTTGACCGCCAGCGTAATGGCCAGCAGGACCAACGCCGCATACATCAGAATGCCCACTTCTTTCGGCCCGGCTTCGGGGAAGTTGTTGGCCAGCAGAGCGGCCAGCGTATTGGCCGGTGAAAACAAGGAAAGTTTGATCTGGTTGCTGTTGCCGACCAGCATGGCCAGAGCCATGGTCTCGCCCAGCGCCCGTCCGAACGCCAGCACGATGCCACCAAAAATACCGCGGGATGCGGTGGGAAGAATCACCGCGAAGATCGATTCCCACCGCGTTGCACCAAGTCCGTAAGCCGCCATGCGCAGTTTCGAAGGCACCGAAACCAGCGCATCCCGGCTGATGGCCGTGATGGTGGGGAGAACCATGATGGAAAGCACGATCACCGCCGGAAGCACGCCGGGACCGCTCAGATCCGTGGAGAAGAACGGGATCCAGCCCAGCTTGGCATGCAACCAGTCGCAGTAAGGACGGATCAGGGGAATGATCACGAAGATTCCCCAGAGTCCGTAGACCACGCTGGGGATGGCCGCCAGCAGTTCGATGAGTTCCTTCAGCAGACGTTCGATCTGGTCAGGCAATCTCTTGGTAAATGGGGTCAGATGCAGATTCAGCTTCTTGAGCAGGTTGAAGACGCCCGAACTGAGGAAGCCTTCGCTAAGAAAGATCGCCGCGGCCACTCCAAACACCGATCCCAGGATCAGGGCTAGAATCGAGGTATAGAGCGTACCCCAGATCTCCGCCAGGATTCCGAAGTTTCCGGCGTTCGAGTCCCAAACCCGCCCCGTAAGGAAACCGAAGCCCAGACTTCGTATGGCGGGAAGCGCCGCAATCAGAATGCGGATCGCGATGAAAGCCACCAACGCCACGGTCAGCCAGGCAAACGTATAGCACGTCTTGCGGAATGCCATGTCCAGAAAGCGTTGCCGCGCGGAGGGGGCCTGTGTGATCTCCCCCTTACGAACCTGAAAGAGCAGCCCAGGCGTGGCCTGGGGCGCGACCGGGCCGACGGAATGCATTCCTGGCACCTCGTTTCCGCTACTGCGCGGTTATGTTCGAAACCGCCGATAAATCCTTGGCCACGACGTTCTGCGGCAGGGGAATGTAGCCCAGCAATTCCGACTCTTTCTGCCCATCGTTGAGCTGGTATTTGATCAGGTCCTGAATGGCAGCCAGCTTTTTGGCATCGTACTTCTTGTAGAAAATCTGCCAGGTGTAGGTCACGATGGGATACGCACTCTCACCTTCGGGATCGGAATTCCAGGCGATCAGATTTTCCGGCAATTCGGCTGACGCAAGCGCAGCCTGCCCGGAAGCGGTATCAGCCGCAACATACTTGCCCGCTTTGTTCTCCAGCAGGGCGAAGGGAACGTTCTGGCTCTTGGCATATCCGTACTCGATGTAGCCGACCGAACCCGGTGTCGTCATCAGACTGGCGGTCACGCCTTCGTTGCCCTTGCTCTTGGTGCCGACGGGCCAGTTTGGCATCTTGTTCACCCCCACTTGCTTCTCGAACTCGGGGCTGATGGTGCTTAAGTGCTTCGAGAACACAAAGCTGGTGCCGCTCGAATCCGCACGCACCACAACGTTGATGGCTTGATCGGGCAGCTTCAGGCCGGGATTCGCTTTGGCGATTTCAGGGTCGTTCCATTTCTTGATCTTGCCGAGGAATATCGCCGGGTAAACCTTGCGCGAGAGTTTCAGATCTTTCACCCCGGGCAGGTTATACGCGATCACGATGCTCCCCGCCGTCATCGGAATCAACTGCACGCCTCCCTGCACGCTCGCCATCTCTTCATCGGTCATGGCGGCGTCGCTGGCCCCGAAATCGACGGTCTTGTCAATTACGCTCTTGACTCCACTGCCGCTGCCGACCGATTGATAGTCAACCTGAATGTCGTTGTGGGTCCCGCTGAAGGCCTTGAACCATTTTGTGTAAAGGGGTGCCGGAAAACTTGCGCCGGCTCCCTGCAGTTTCACCGAGTTCGCATCATCCCCGTTGGCTGACTTATTACTGTTGCATCCGGCGGTGGCTATGAGCAATGTGCAGGCAAACACTAGAGCAAAATAGCGGCTCATGAAGATCTCCTTGGACTTGAGGATTGGCTTGGTCCAAACATCGAGCTTTGACATCCCCTGCATGAAAACTGAGGCGTTCAAATGTGAGTCACAAAACAGAACAATGAAAAAACGCATCCAGGAGAGATCGGTGAGAATTGCCCCAGACCGTTGCGCGGAAACTATAGGACGAGAATGTTAACGGCAGATGAACAGAGTGTTAACGTTAGGTGAACGAGTGCGAAGGCTGCGCTTTTCCGCAGCCGGAGAGCAGTGCCGAAGCCTAAGAAATTGCTGGCCGAATGATCCCTCGCGACCCAGACGTCACGAGTCTGCCCGCCCGGTTGGAAAAACGTGATCTGATCTCACTCCGGTTGCGAAATTGCGAATTGTTGAACCGTGATGTACCGGCTGGCTGCGAGTTCCCCGCGGTGAACAGGCTGATTTTAATGGGTTTAATATTCGTTGCAACGTATATCGTTCAAACGCATCTAAGCTAGGCAGGGCAAACTTAGCCCAAAAGGAGAACCGCTATGAGCACGCTGGCAACACCGCAAACCTCCACCACCACCTGGAACATTGATCCGGTGCATTCGGTCGCCGAGTTTAAAGTCAAGCACATGATGATCGCTAATGTGAAAGGTCAATTCTCCAAGGTTTCGGGCGTGTTGGTCCGGGACGAATTCGACCCCGCGCGCGATCGCGTGGAGGCCACGATTGAGGCAGCTTCCATCGAGACGCGCGATGCCCAACGCGACGCGCACTTGAAGAGCGAGGATTTTCTTCACGTGGAGAAGTTCCCCACCCTGTCCTTCAAATCCACGGGCATTCACATTGTTCGGGACGGAGAACTGGCTGTCGAGGGCGACCTGACCATTCACGGCGTAACCCGCAAGGTGGTCTTTACCGTTGAAGGACCGACTCCGTCTACCAAAGATCCCTGGGGCAATACCCGGATTGCGATCTCGGCGACCACCAGGATCAACCGCAAGGACTTCGGGCTGACCTGGAATGCGGCGCTTGAGACCGGTGGCATTCTCGTCGGCGACGAGGTCACCATCGCCTTGGATGTCGAGTTCGTAAAGGCCTGACAAGTTTGCCGCGCGGCGATCATGTACGCGGCGCTGAGAGGAAAGAAGGAGAGCTATGTCACTCCGCCCAGTCAAACAGATCATCCAACCAAAACCGGCCATCGAGGGCGCGGGCGTTAGGTTGCAACGCGCCTTCGGGTTCGGCAAGACCAAGGATTTCGATCCATTCTTGCTGCTGGATGATTTCCGCAACGATAATCCGAATGACTACTTGGCAGGATTCCCCTGGCATCCGCACCGGGGAATCGAGACCATCACCTATGTTCTCGCGGGTTCAGTCGAGCATGGCGACAGCTTGGGCAATCAGGGCAAGATGACCGCGGGCGACGTGCAATGGATGACCGCCGGCAGCGGCATCCTGCACCAGGAGATGCCCAAGGGTGATCAGCAGGGGCGCATGCACGGTTTCCAGTTGTGGGCGAACCTGCCCGCATCGCTCAAGATGACCGATCCCCGGTACCAGGACATTCCATCGGGTGCGATTCCCGAGGTCACCGACGACGATGGAACTCGTGCCCGCGTCATCTGCGGCGAATTCTGGGGCAAAAGAGGACCGGTGGAAGGCGTGGCTGCCGACCCGAACTATCTGGACATCTCGGTTGCTCCCGGTCAGCGGAAGCGGCTGAAGGTCGAGACCACGCGGAATGCCTTTGCCTACGTGTTCGCAGGTTCCGGAACGTTTCGAGACGCGTCGGATCCCCGCGCCGTGCTTACCGACCAGGCCGCCGATCCCAACGCGCCGCCGAAGTACGACGTCAGCAATCACTCCCTGGTGCTGTTCGACCGCGGAGACGAATTGACGGTGCAGGCCGGACCTCAAGGAATTCGCTTCCTGCTGGTTTCCGGCAAGCCGATCGAAGAGCCGGTCGCCTGGTATGGGCCGATCGTTATGAATACGCAGGAGCAGCTGCGTCAGGCAATGACTGAATTACAAACCGGCGCATTCATCAAACACCGCTGAGTCGGATCGCGCCAGGGTGCAGATAGCCGGCGTCCGGCGTATCTTTAGTTGACCTGTTCATCAGGTCCAAACACCAAGTCGTTACCTCGGAGAGGACCCGGCCTAGGCGCCGCTCTCGTCAGGAGCTTTTCATGAAGCGTCCTTTAAAGCTTTTTCTGGGCCTGGGGGTATTCGCCCTGTTTTTAATACCTGCTGCATCCACAACGGCCTTCGCGCAGCAGGCAATCGTCTCTCGTACCGTGGAGATTGATGGCGCGAAGCTGCACTACATGACGGCCGGCCACGGCACGCCGCTGATTCTGTTGCACGGGTTTGCCGAAACCTCGCTCATGTGGAAGCCCATCATTCCCGCACTGGCCGAGCGGTTCACCGTAATCGCGCCAGACTTGCCCGGCATCGGCGACTCGGATATTCCGGCTGACGGGCTGGACATGAAGAGCGCCGCCATCCGGATTCACGACTTGGCCAAGTTCCTCGGCGTGCAGAAGGCGGAGGTGGTGGGCCACGACATCGGGCTCATGGTCGCCTATGCTTACGCTGCGCAGTTCCCGGCGGAGGTTTCGAAACTCGTCCTCATGGATGCTTTCCTCCCCGGCGTTCCGGGTTGGGAGGCCGTCTATAACAGTCCCCACATTTGGCATTTCCGCTTCAACGGGCCGACGCCCGAAGCTCTGGTTCAGGGCCGCGAGCGTACCTACTTCGCATATTTCTGGAACGACCTGGCGGCCGACAAGACGCATTCGATCCCGGAAGCGGACCGCGAAGCCTATATCGCGGCTTACTCACGGCCGGGACGCATGCATGCGGCGTGGGCCTATTTCGTTTCGTTCCTGCAAGCGGCCAAGGACTTCGAACAACTCTCACAGACCAAGCTGACCATGCCCATCCTATCCATCGGCGGCGACAAATCCTTAGGAGAAGCGCTCGGCCAGCAAGCCAGGCTGGTCGGGACCGACGTGACCGTCATCGTGTTGAAGGACGCAGGGCATTGGATACTGGAGGAGCATCCCAAGGAAACCACCGAGGCCCTGGAGAAGTTTTTGTGAGGCTTACGCCAAACCAACGCCAATGTAGGCGCGAGCGTCCCGCTCGTGCTCCCGCGCCACGAACGCCGCCGCACGAGGTTCGAACCAACGGCTCCCCCTGTTCGCTCGATCCATCAGCAAGAATTCTGGTCGTGAAGAGATAGTCATAACCAGCCTTGGCTTCAGCAGCGTACGATGCAGCGCGGGTCAGGAAAGCAGCTGCAACCGCTGCTGGATCGATTCCATGGAATGCTCTTCTTCCAGTGGCTGTCGGTTCTTTGCGGTTCGGTTGATGTTTGACTCCAGGGCTGCAATCTCGGATGCGGGAAGCTCGTTTCTGATCTCCGCGGCAAGTAGCTCGCAACGTGCCTGCAGGGAGGCGGAACTGCGCCCCGCCAACCGCAGCCAGTAGTATGCGGATTCAGGGCTCCTCTGCAATTCGGTTCCTTCCAAATAAGCCAAGCCCACGGAAAACTGGGCTGCCGTGAAGCCGGCCTCCGCCGCGCTCAGGCATCGTTGCAGATGACTTTCGCGGTGTGTGACCCGTACCGAGTCCTTACCGGTAAAGCCGTCACGTGCGTTGTAAAGCAGAAACAGTAGTTCAAACCGATTGGATACGCTCAATTTGTCAAAAACGCGAAACAGGTAATTCTTGACAGTGTGTTCGCTGAGATGAAGTTGATCGGCGATCTGTTTGTTGCTTCGTCCTTGTGCCGCGCACTCCGCCACTTCCAGTTCCCGCTTGGAAAGAACGTTGACTTTTTGATCGTCGATACCGTCCCACGTCGGGCAATTGCGCAGCGATGCCAGGATGTAATCCGTTCCGCCGCGGCCGGCCCAAAGTTCTCCCCGGCTCACGCGCTCGACGCAGGCCTGCAACTCTGAAACGGGTTCGGTGCGGCAGAACACGCCCCTGGCGCCACATCGAAATGCCGCCAGGACTGAATCCCGGGTCTCGGCATCGATCAACACCACGATCCCGACCCGTGGTTGTCGCGCGTGCAAGGCACGAACAATCTGAAATCCAGTCTTCGCCGCACCATCGATTTCCGCACTCAAGACGGCCAGATCGGGCCTCTCCGAGCAAGCAGAAGAAACAACTTCTTCTCCTTCGGCGGTCATGATTTCGTAGCGCGGATTATGGCTGAGGGATTCGGATAGCAGATGCGTCGAAAGCCGGCTGCGATCGCAGATGAGAATTCGTACACGTTTTTCCGGCATTACTGCAACTGGGGGAGGAGATAACGACATAGCTCAGTGTGCCTCGTCCAACGACTGTGACTTGGGTGGTCTCACACCGGCCAGAGATAGCGAGAGTCCCGCTGATTTTGCTTTGTCCTTAGAAAGGGAGTTCGGTCGTATGCCGCGGCGCGCCGGACTTGACCCGAGAAATCCCACTCCATTCCGATGCAGATTTCCGTCTCATGCTGTCGCTTTACCAGAGCATATCGCACCACAGTGCCCGGGGGGAATCGGAAAACTCCTGTAGTCCGCCTACAGGGTCGACCGGAGGCGATCGACCCGTTACCCATGGAAGGTTACCCGCTTGCGGGAGATGCGCAGACTAAATAGTGTGGGATCGTCTCTGAACAACGCACGGACTTAACTGTGGATCGCTTAAGTGGGCGGAGGACATTCCGTCGATTCCATCTTGCGGTGCCAGCGCTCTTCCGATGGCGCGACGAACAGCAGCGCCAGGAGATCGGCTGCTGCACAAACATTGGAATGGGCGGAATGTTTGTACTGACCAGCAGGTGTCCCCCGTTGGACACAGAGGTGATGGTTGAGATTATCTTGCCCGCATTCAAACCCTCCGCGCCAGAAATTCGCCTTAACTGTGCTGGACGGGTTATCCGCACACAGGACAATCGGCATCTAGGAGCAGGCGGGTTTGCTGTCGCCGGGAGTTTTGAGTAAGGCAGGTCCTGGTTTCGTTCGGCAGACATGAGACTTACGAGCGCGGGCCAGCTTGCGGGGGTAAGCAGAATGGGACTCAGAGGGCGAAGCTGTGTTTGGGAGGATATCGTCTCATTCCGCAAGGACAACCTCCATTCACTGTTCCGCGAAAGGAGGTAACGTGATTACGAACCGGATTTTCTACTGGACTGTGCTGATATCGACTTCCATCCTGGCGACTTCTGCACTCTCCCAGAAAGGGCCGGGCTCACAGATCTCAGCCACGCCTCCTGTCACCGCAGTCGCGGCCGGCCAGGGAAATGACACGGATCGTCCGGTGCTGCAACAGCGGTACCCTCGTTACCAGGTTACCGCGAGTGACGTTCTGTCGTTGGCATTTCCGCTTTCTCCGGAATTCAATCGCCAGGTAGTCGTGCAACCCGACGGCTACATCAATCTGGAAAGCACCCACAGTGTGCGCGTTCAAGGCATGACCGTGCCGGAGATCGTAGAGGCATTGAAAAAAGCCTATGCGCACGTCCTGAAAAACCCAATCATCGACGTCGATCTTGTGGATTTTCAGAAGCCCTTCTTTGTCGCCGGCGGCCAGGTCACCAAGCCTGGCCAATACGAATTGCGGCATGCGACGACCGTCTCGCAGGCAATCGCCATCGCCGGCGGTCTTACCTCCGGCGGGAAGACGCAGATATTTCTCTATCGCCGTTCCGGTCCCGGCTGGATTGAAGTGAAGAAACTCAACCTTAAAGATATCTATCATGGGAAAAACGTCAACGAAGACGTTCTGCTTCAGGCCGGCGACACGCTCTTTGTGCCCGAAAAGTTCATCACGATATTCCGCAAATACATTCCGTATTCTGTCGGGACCGCATTCAATCCGCAGGCGGCGTTCACGCAGTGAAACACCGATGTCGGTGGTGGTGACCGGCGGCCGTAAGCCACGAATACGACGAATATGATCAACGAACCCAACGCGATTCATCTGCTCGAGGGGTCGACCAGCGAAGCGACGCTGCGCGACCTGGTGGCGCCTCTGTTCCGTCACCGCCGCCTGGCGGTGGGCTGTTTCATTGCAGGTCTTGTGCTTTCCATCGCGGCCTCATATTCTCTGTCGCACAAATACGAATCCCGCATGGAAGTATTGGTCAATCGCGAGCGGCTGGATCCAGTGGTAACGACCGAATCCACAGCCCAGTTACCGCAACTGGCGCCCCAGGTAACCGAGGAGGAAATCAATTCCGAAGTCGAGTTGCTGCAGAGCCGCGACGTTCTGCGGAAAGTTGTGCTGGCGTGCGGTCTGCAGAAGCCCAACTCCGATTCATGGCTGTCCAGATTGCTGCCCGCCCAGGACGAACCTACTCGAGTGTCGAGGGCGGTGGAAGTGCTGAGCAAGCAGGTCAAAGTCAAAATGGTGCCCAAGACCAACCTGATCACGGTCAGCTACAGGTCCAGGCACCCGAAGCTTGCGTTCGATGTGCTCAAGACTCTGGCCGACGCTTACCTGGAAAAGCACGTCGCCGTGCACCGGCCGGCGGGCTCTTACGAATTCTTCGCGAAGGAGGCCGAGAGATATCACGAAGCTCTGGAGAATTCCGAGGCCCGGCTTGCGACGTTCTCCCAACAGGAACATCTCGTCGCACCGGATGAGGAACGCACCAACCTGGGCTTGAAACTGGCGGACTCGCTCGCCGCACTGCAACAGGCGCAACAGACGGTCGCGGTCGATACACGACGCATTCGCAATGTGCAGGATCAGATGCAGGCCACACCTCAACGCTCGACCACGCAACAGGTTTCCAACGCCGCAGACCAATTGCTGCAACAGCTGCAGGGAAATCTCGCCGCCGCACAGGTGAGGCGCGGCCAGCTCCTCATGAAGTACGACGCCAGCTACCCGCTTGTGCAACAGGTCAACCAGGAGATCACGCAAACTCAAGCAGCCATTGGGGACGCGGAAAAATCAAAGTACGTGAACCAGACAACCGATCGGGATCCCACCTATGAGTTTCTGCGCGAGGACCGGGCGCGCACGAAAGCTGACCTGGCCTCGCAGAACGCGAATACTGTGGCATTGCAGCGTTCGATCACGAGTCTCCGCCAGCACATGGTGGATTTGGACCAGAAAGCATTAAAACGCGCCGATTTGCTGCGCGACAACAAGGCCAATGAAGACAACTACTTGCTCTATCTTTCCAAGCGCGAACAGGAGCGTACGTCGGACGCACTGGACAGGAAGAGAATTGCCAACGTAGCGATCGCGGTTCCACCAGCGGTACCGGCTTTCCCGGTGCATAACACCTTCCTGATGACCATCGTCGGATTCTTTCTTTCGGTGGCCGGCGGAATGGCCGCCGCGTACGTGGCGGAGTACATGGATCCGTCGTTCCGCACGCCGGCAGAGGTTGCAGAGGTTCTGAGGCTGCCTCTAGTGGTTGCCATCCCCAGGTTGAGGGCCTGATTCAAATCATGTTTCTTAAACACTACAAACTTCGTGAGCAACCTTTCGGAGTGACTCCCGACCCTCGATTTCTATTCCAGAGCCGCACCCACCGGGAGGCTCTGGCCTCCCTCTTTTGCGGGGTAACCGGGGGCCGCGGGTTCATGGCGCTGATTGCCAAGCCAGGCATGGGTAAGACCACGCTGCTGTTTCAGTTGGTCAAACGGCTCGACCGGTCGGCGAAAACAGTTTTTATTTTTCAGACCCACCAGACTCCGCGCGATTTTCTGCGCAGCCTGATGATCGATCTGGGGCTGCCGGACGACGATGGTGATCCCGTCCGAATCCACGCCAAGCTTAACCAGATGCTGCTGCGGGAATATCGCGCGGGCAAGCGGTTCGTCCTGTTTATCGATGAGGCCCAAAATCTGGATACCGCGGTTTTAGAAGTGGTCCGCATGCTCTCCAATTTTGAGAACTCGGCCCAGAAGCTGATTCAGATTATCCTGGCCGGGCAGCCGCAATTGGCCAGCAATCTGGCATCTCCGGATCTGGAGCAGTTGCGGCAGCGGCTCTGCTCCGTTGCCCGCTTGCGGCCGTTCAATTTGGAAGAGACCGGCCACTACATCGGGCATCGCCTGCTGGTCGCGGGCTACAGTTCCCGTGCCGCGCTTTTCACACCCACGGCCATGGCTCTGATCGCCAGTTCCAGTCGAGGCATTCCGCGAAACATCAACAACATCTGCTACAACGCGCTGGCCCTGGGCTGCGCTCTGAACTGCGGCGAGATTTCCGCCGAAGTAGTGAGGTCGGTCCTGAGGGATCTGAGTCTCTCCTCCCTCGAAAACGATGACCCTGTTGACCTCGAGGAATTGCGAGAGATGCGCGGGAACGAGCAGCCCGAGGTTCGGCCCTCCACCAACTTGCCGATGTGAATCGAGGTATCGTGAGCAAGAATTTTGAACTGATGCAGAATGTGGGTCTGGGCCTGGAGGATATTGCAACTCCCGATGCGCCTCCGGCAAATCCGCTGCCCCCTAACCGGAACGATGGCCGGGCCAAACTCGTGCCCCTGCAGTTCGATCCGCTGGCCCAGCAGGAATGTCTGCAACTGGTGCAGCGGCTCTTTCTGTTACAAGCCGAGCCCCCGCACTGCGTGGTGTTTGCCGGAATCGAACATGGAAACGGATGCAGCTGGGTTTGCGCGCAGGCGGCGGAACTTTTGGCGGAGAACACGCCGGGCTCGGTTTGCCTTGTGGACGCGAACCTGCGTTCGCCTTCTCTGGCTCGGATGTTCGGAGCAAACAATGATCGCGGGCTGACCAATGCCTTGCGCGAAAATGGCGCGATTGCGGACTTCGCGCAGCCGCTTCGACGCGCAAACCTGTTTCTGGTTCCCGGCGGAACGCCAACTCCTGATTTCCATTCGCTGCTCAAGTCCGAGGGTCTGAAAAACCGGCTGGCGGAACTCGCCAGCGCCTTCGACTATGTCGTGATTGACGCACCCCCGCTGCGCGAATATGGCGATGCGGTCACGCTGGGATGGCTGACCCACGGACTGGTCCTGGTTCTGGAGGCCAACGTCACGCGGCGCGATTTCACGCGCCAGATTGCCGAGGCCCTGAAGGGCATCCAGGTAAAAATTCTGGGCGCAGTGCTCAACAAGCGGACCTTCCCAATTCCCCGGGCGGTCTACAGGAGATTGTGACCCTGAGCGCAGGCAAGATTTCTTCATTTCAACGCGGACAACATTTTGTTCAGGTGCTGTTCTCCACGGAGTTTCTGCGATAGACCCGCATACGGGCACGAGTCTTCAGAGGGCTGATGTTCCCCCAAAGCAAACGAGTTTTCGAAAAGCACGCGGCAAAGGCATTCGATATTTGCATGCTCGTAGTTGCCTTCGCCCTGGCCACGGTATCTCTCTACGCTTCGCGCAAGACCATGACCCTCGAAGATTTCATGGCGATGCGCATCCGCCTGGGCACGGTTTTTCTGTTTTTGTTCCTCATCGCCCTCTGTCACAGCCTGTTCGCCTTGTGCGGCCTGTACGAGTCAAAAAGACTGACTAGCCACCGAGCCGAACTTCGCGACCTCGGCAAAGCGACCTTGCTGGCGTCCGTCGTCCTGCTGGCAATGGCCCTGACCTTCCACATCTGGATGGTCCGGCCGATGTTTGCGCTTCTCTTCTGGGCCTACTCCACCGTGCTGATGGCTTGTGGGCGGGTGGTGGCGCGTTCGACTCTTCGTTATCTCCGGCGCAATGGCCGCAATGTGCGCTACCTGCTGATTGTGGGCACCAACGACCGTGCCCTCGACTTTGCCCGCCGGGTTACGCTAAATCCGGATTTCGGTTACCGCATTGTGGGCTTTGTGGATGAGGACTGGAGTGGAATTCGCCATTTCGATGAATCGGGTCACGCACGCTGCTCTGACTTCGCCGGCCTGGCAGATTTTCTGCGGCACAATGTCGTCGACGAAGCGGCAATTTTCCTTCCTCTCCGCTCCTACTATCAGCACTCGGCGCACCTGGCAACCCTGGGCGAGCACGGCATCGCTGTCCGCTTTGATACTCAGGTTTTCAACCTCGCACCCTCGCACTCGGCCATACAGCAAATAGACACAGACCCTGAGATTCTGCTGGCTTCGGCTAACCGCGAAGTGTGGCCGGCCATGGCAAAGCGATCCCTCGACGTCGTTCTGTCAGGTCTCCTGCTGGTTATTCTTGCGCCTCTGCTGGCGGTCGTCGCGGCACTGGTCAAGTGGACATCGTCTGGCCCGGTGCTCTTTGTCCAGAACCGGGTGGGTCTCAACAAGCGCCGCTTCCGGATGTACAAATTCCGTACCATGACGGCCAACGCCGAACTGGTCCAGGAACAGCTGCTCGAACTCAACGAGATGAGCGGACCGGTGTTCAAAATCAAAAACGACCCGCGAATCACGCCTCTGGGAAAGTTTCTGAGAAAGACGAGCATCGACGAATTGCCGCAGTTGTTAAACGTTCTCAGAGGAGACATGAGCCTGGTGGGCCCCCGGGCCATGTCATTGCGCGATTACAAACTTTTCGAGGAAGACTGGCAGCGCCGCCGCTTCAGCGTGAAGCCGGGCATCACCTGCTTGTGGCAGGTAAATGGACGCAACTCTGTCCCCTTCGAAACCTGGATGGAACTGGACATGCAGTACATCGACCGCTGGTCCCTCTGGCTCGATCTTAAAATCCTGGCGCAAACCATCCCTGCCGTCGTCAGAGGGTCCGGCGCTGCCTGAGCCTGGCCTGAAACTCCTCGCATGAAAATCCTGCTCATCCATAACACCTACCAGCAGCCCGGCGGAGAAGACACCGTCTTTGAGCAGGAGCGACGCTTGCTGCAAGCGCATGGCCACGAGGTCCTGACCTACCAGCGCAGCAACCATGAAATCGAACAGCTTTCATGGCTTTCGCGTCTGACCCTGGTGACGCGCATCATCTCAGCCGACGACAGCAGATATGCGGTAAGCAAACTTCTGGCCACGTTCCGGCCCGACGTCGTGCATGTTCACAACACATTTCTCATGATTTCCCCATCGGTCTACGAGCCGTGTGTCGAAGCACAGGTTCCGGTCTTGCAGACCCTGCAGAACTACCGGCTGCTGTGTCCGGCGGCGCTGTTTTTTCGGGATGGGCACAGATGCGAGGAGTGCGCCGATCATGGCTTGCAGCGCGGCGTCTGGCACGGATGCTACCGCAACTCCAGGGCGAGCACCGCGGCTGTGGCTCTCATGCTGCAGACCCATCGCCAGCGGCGTACCTGGCAGGACAAGGTTTCGGGCTACGTAGTGGCCACCGAGTTTGCCCGACAGAAGTTCATCGCAGGGGGGCTGCCCGCGGAAAAGATCCACGTCAAACCCAACTTCGTTGACCCCGATCCCGGTGAGCGCAGCGCGCCCGGCCGTTATGCCCTGTTCGTGGGCCGGCTGGCGCCGGAAAAGGGGTTGTCTACCTTGCTCGCCGCATGGCGCCGGCTGAACACGCCAATTCGTCTGGTGATCGCTGGAGATGGGCCACTGCGCGCCAGCCTGGAAGCTGAGGCGGCATTGAACCCTGTGCCTGCGATCACATTTCGTGGGCGTCTGAATGCGGACGAGACGCGCTCTGCGATGAAGCAGGCTGCTTTCCTGCTTGTGCCCAGTCTCTGGTATGAGGGCTTTCCCATGGTCATTGTGGAAAGCATGGCCTGTGGCACGCCGGTTTTCGGCTCGCGCCTGGGAGCGATGCAGGAAGTCATCGCCGATGAACGAACCGGACTTCATTTCCGGCCAGGCGATCCGGCAGACCTCGCTGCGAAATGCGAGTGGGCCTGGAGTCATCCCGAGCAGGTCGCCGCCATGGGTCGTCAGGCGCGTCGACAGTATGAACAGCTGTACCGGCCCGAACGAAATTACTCGATCTTGATGGACATCTATTGCCAGGCAATGAACATGACATCAGAAGTGGACGCAGGGAGGCGACCGGCCCATGTTACCTAGTTACTCAGTGCTCGGTGTACGGGTGCACGCGGTGCAAATGCCTGAGGTGATCCAGCAGTTGCAAACCTGGATCCAAAACCGTGAGTCAGGACGCTATGTTGCGGTGACGGGCATGCACGGGGTCGCGGAGGCGCAACAGCACGGCGATTTCCGGAACATCCTCAACGCTGCGGACCTGGTAGTGCCTGATGGAATGCCGCTGGTGTGGTTGGGCCGCTGGCATCACCACGCCCTGCACCATCGAGTTTCCGGATCGGAACTGATGGAGGCATTCTGTCGCGAAACCGGACCACTCTGCCGGCATTTTTTCTACGGTGGCGCGCCCGGAGTCGCGGAAGAGCTCGCCGCCATCCTTTGTGAACGCTACGGCATTGTGGTGACGGGAACCTATGCGCCTCCGTTTCGCCCACTTACCCATGAGGAACAAATTGAAATTGCCGCGCGCGTGCAGAGGGCTGCTCCGGACGTCCTGTGGGTGGGATTGAGCACGCCCAAACAGGAACGCTGGATGCGGGAACACCGCGAGATGCTCAATGTCCCGGTGATGGTCGGCGTGGGAGCGGCGTTCGACATGATTTCGGGGAAGGTGCAACGGGCTCCGCTCTGGATGCAAGAGCACGGCCTCGAATGGCTTTTCCGCCTGGGCACCGAGCCCCAGCGTCTATGGCGGCGTTATCTGGTTGTCATTCCAAAAGCTGCCTGGTCTGTCTGTTGGGAGTTGATCCGCGAATCCTGAAGATCCCTTCGTCACTGGCCAACGCGAAGAGCGTGTCTCTGTTCCAGATCGTCCATTCCTATCGTTCATTCCAAGGAGAAGTCATGAAAAGAGCAGCAAGAGTGCTGGTTACAGGTGCGGGTGGTTTCATCGGACATCATCTGGTCAAGCGGTTGAAGGCCGAAGGAAATTGGGTTCGTGGCGTTGACCTGAAGCAGCCCAAGTACGAATCATCCGCAGCTGATGAATTCGATCTCGTCGACCTGCGCCAATATGAACACTGTCTTGACAGCACCCGGGGCGGCATTGACCGCGTCTACAATCTCGCGGCCGACATGGGCGGAATCGGCTACATCACGGCTTCTCACGCCGCCATTGCTCGCAACAACATCCTGATCAACGCCCACATGCTCGAGGCCAGCCGCATAAATAAGGTAGGCCGCTTTCTGTTTTCTTCATCGGCGTGCGTGTACGCCGGATACAAGCAGACCAGCCCGGACGTAAGTCCGCTCCGCGAAGAAGACGCGTATCCCGCGGAACCGGAACCGGGCTACGGATGGGAAAAGCTCTTCACTGAAGAGCTATGCCGTTACTACAGGCAGGACTACGGCTTTGAGACTCGCATCGTGCGCTTTCACAATGTCTACGGTCCGCTGGGTACATATGAGGGAGGCAGGGAAAAGGCTCCGGCAGCCCTTTCGCGTAAAGTCGCCCTGGCGGAGGATGGCGCCCAGATCGAGATCTGGGGCGACGGCGAGCAGACCCGTTCGTTCATGCACGTGGACGATTGCGTGGAGGGCCTGATGCGCCTGATGGCATCGGATTACCACGAGCCTCTCAACCTGGGTACCGACCGCCTGGTCAGCATCAACCAACTGGTGGACTTGATCAGCCGGATTGCCGGCAAACGTCTGGTCAAACACCATGATCCGAACCAACCCCAGGGAGTGCGCGGACGCAACAGCGACAACACGCGGTTGTTCCAGACTCTGCAATGGGAACCCCGCATCTCGCTGGAGACGGGCCTGGAATCAACCTACAAGTGGATCGAAGAAGAATTGCGGAAGGCGAAGCGCCTCCCGCCCGCCTATTCCTTCCAGACCGCGGGCTGAGCCTCCCGCAGTTTTTCGACTCTCGAACCGCTTGTGGACTGATTGTCCTTGATCGGTTCACAACCATGAACGGACCATCTGTTTCTATTCCTGTTTGGCTGAGAGCCTTCTCCCGTGATGCTTGATCTCGTGCAAAGCCGCCTGGCCCGTAATACGGTGTGGATGTCGCTTGGCCAGGGACTTCGCCTTGTCCTTCAGGCTGCATATTTCGTCGTTATCGCACGCTCGCTGGGCGCAGCCAATTACGGGGCCTTCATCGGAGTCGTGGCCCTCGTGGGGATTCTTTATCCCTTCGCGGCCCTGGGAAGCGGCAGCCTCCTGATCAAGAATGTGGCCCGCGATCCCAGCCTTTTTTCCCTGAATTGGGGACGGGCGCTCACAACCACGGCACTGTGCAGTTCGGCCCTGCTTTTTCTGGTATTGCTGGTCTCGCATTTCCTTCTGCCCGGCTCGATTCCTCTGCGCCTGGTGGTGCTCGTGGCTGGATCCGATCTGTTCGGGCTTAGCCTTATCGTCCTTTGCGGCCAGGCGTTCCAGGCATTTGAACAACTTAATTGGACCGCCACCATTCAGGTGATGGCCAGCGCCAGCAAGATTACCGGCGCCCTCGTGCTGATAGCGATCCATCCTCACCCGAACGCTCTGCAATGGGGCTATCTGTACTGTTGCAGCACCTGGCTGGCTGCCCTGATGGCGTTGTTCCTGGTCCTGCGGAAACTGGGAAAGCCGCAATTCAACTTGCGAAGGTCGGCCGCCGAATTGCGGGAGGGCATGTACTTCTCTGCCAGCCTCAGCGCACAGACCATCTACAACGACATTGACAAGACCATGCTGGTGCGTCTGGGAACGCTGGAAGCGGCGGGCATTTACGGCGCCGCCTATCGGCTCACGGACGTCGCGTTTGTCCCCATCCAGTCGCTGCTGGCGGCGGCCTATCCCAATTTCTTTCGTAGCGGCATGGCGGGTCTTTCAGGCACGCTGGCCTACGCCAGGCGGCTGCTGAGGTGGGCCGTTGTCTATGCCGTTTGTGCATGCCTGGCTCTGATTCTGTGTGCCGGTATTGTTCCACGTCTGCTTGGTCCCGAGTACGCCAACACGGTGGAGGCGTTGCGCTGGCTGGCTCTTCTGCCGGTGCTGAAAGTTCTCCATTACTTCATGTCGGATTCCCTCACTGGAGCGGGATATCAGGGGCTGCGCACCGCCATCCAGGCCGCGGTCGCAGTGTTTAACGTGCTGATCAATCTTTGGATCATTCCTGCATATTCCTGGCGGGGCGCTGCCTGGTCGAGCATCGCTTCTGATGCGTTGCTGGCGTGCGGTGTCGGAACCGCCGCCTGGATGCTTTCACGGCGGGCCAACCGGAGATCCGCCATTGGGACGGAAATACGTCTCCAGTCCGCAGAGGAAACCGGTGTAGCGACTCTTCGGAAGGGGAAAACCATACGATTGCTCATTTTCCCTTCTGCTATGCGGGGCGGCGACAATCCTTACGGCGACCTGCTGTACCGCGACATGGCCGGTCTGGGAGTGCAGGTAGAAGATTTCTCTTTTTGGCGCGTCTTGGGACGCAAATACGACCTCTTTCATCTGCACTGGCCCGAGTACTATCTGAATCTTTCGCCACAAAAAGCTCTGCTCGGCGCGTTTGCGGTGCTGGGCGCCAATGCGTGGCTGCGAATGCGCGGAACCCGCATCGTCTGGACCATTCACAATCTCCGCAGCCACGCCCAAGCCTATCCCCGGCTGGAGCGCTGGTTTTGGAAAGTCTTTACCAGACTGCTCGATGGCTACGTCAGCATGAGTCACTCATGTTGCGAATGGGTGGAGGACAACCTGCCGGCCTTGCATCAAGTTGAGAGCGCAGAGATTCCGCATGGCCACTACCGCAGTGCTTATGCTTCGCCGATTGGCACGGTCGACGCCCGCCGCGCGCTGGGCCTTCACGCAGAGCGTACCGTGCTGCTATTTTTCGGTGGAGTCTCCCCCTACAAGAATGTCCCCCACTTGATCGGGACATTCCGCGACGCCGATTTGGCGGAGGCTACTCTTCTCGTCGCCGGCCGCCCTGACACCGACAAGTACAGGCAGAAGGTCATCGCTGCTGCCGGAGACGACCCGGGCGTGAGGCTCGATCTGCGAAGCATCCCCAGGGAGGAAGTTCCGCTTCTGTTCGCCGCCGCCGATCTGGTGGTGCTCCCCTTCAAGGACATCATGCATTCCGGTTCGGCCATGTTGGCTTTATCGTGCAATCGGCCAGTGCTGGTTCCGGCCCGAGGAGCACTTCCCGAACTGCAGGATCGAGTGGGAACGGAGTGGGTCCGTACCTACAGTGGCGAACTCACTTCCACGATTCTTCGCGACGCAGTGCGCTGGGCACGAGAGGTCCATCGAGCGTCCCGGCCGGATTTGTCTTCGTTCGAGTGGACGCCAATCGTCGAGGCGACGGTGGGATTGTACTCGCGTTTGTGCACGCCCCCATCCCCGTCGGCAACTCACGCGCAGAGCGCCGGCGTTGGGCACGAGGCGCACATCAGTAAGCCTTCTTCACCCTTTCGGGCGACCGGCCTGCCGGTGGATTCCGGTCCATGAGGATATCGCTCAAATTTCTCGGCAATGCTTTCTCTGTCATGGTGCTGTTTCTGGGCACGGGAGCATTTTTGTCTCTGGCGATGGACCGCTCCAACCCGGACGTGGTCACGGACGGAAGCGTGTGGACACAACTCGGCTGGTCGCTGATCTACATTATCGTTCTCGTCCGAGTGGTTCCGCGCCATCGGCAAATCTGGCAGGCCGTCAAAAGCAATCGGCTCCTGATCTTTCTGGTGTTGCTGTCGCTGGTCTCGGCTGCGTGGTCCGAAGATGGCGGGCTCACGGTACGGCGTAGCCTCGCGGTTCTGGGCACGACTCTCTTCGCCATCGATTTCGCCGTCCGCTATTCCCTGCGCGACCAGGTGCGGCTCTTTGAATGTGCGCTGGGCCTGGCGGTCGGCATCAGCGTATTTGTGGAGCTATTTTTCCACGGTCTGGTTCCCACGGTGGACACGGTCTACCCCAATGCCTGGAGCGGAGCTTTCGTCCAAAAAAACGATTTTGCCAGATTCGTAGTGCTGCTTGCGATCATCGTGCTCATGCGGTCACGGGCCGGAAGGCGGCAATGGTTGGTCGCCACGGCCACTATCGTAGGTTCCTTCGCTCTGATTTTGCTGTGCCACTCGAGGACGGCGTTGGTAGTGTTCGCCGCCATGCTTACTCTGATGCCCATTTTTCGGCTGCGCCGTCGCGGATCGAAAGCGCTGCTGGCGGGAATCGTGGGCGTGTTGCTGCTCAGCGCCTCGGCCGCCGTGATCGTGGACATGGACAATCTGACTGAACTGTTGGGCCGCGACGCCACCCTCACGGGCCGCACCAACATATGGGCTTTGGCACTTGAAAGTGCGTCTGAACGCCCGTTGCTCGGTTACGGATACAGCGCGTTCTGGAATGTGGCTGTAGAGGCCGACCGGATCAGCAGTGTTCTGCACTGGAAAGTGCCGCACGCGCACAACGGATTCATCGACCTGACGCTGCAGTTGGGGCTGGTGGGGCTGGGTCTTCTCATCGCTGTCTATTATGTCGCCATTCGCGGGGCTTTGAAGCTCGCCCAGGATGGGTTGGAGCGAGAGGCCTTATGGCCCCTTGCCTATCTTGCTTTCACTGTGCTCTATCAGGTTACTGAAAGCACAATTTTTGTGGGAAATACCATTCTCTGGATGGGCTTTGTCTCCGCCGTCTGTTCGGCGAGCATGGTCAGGGTTGAATCTCCCGTCTGGTCTTCCACCGCTGATGAGCGTGTCCAGTCATTTGTCGGCCGAGAGGAGCTCGCATGACTATGAACCGCCCCACTGTGATCATCTTCTGTGATCATCTTCTCTATCTCTCGGAAACATTCATTCGGGCCCAAGCACAGTCTTTGCGCCAATTCTCTCCGGTCTATGCTGGTTCCCGCCGGGTCGCGGGGCTCGATCTGCCAGAGGCCACCACCTATGTCATCAACCAGGGGGGTGCCGCGGGCAGAATTCAGGAGATCTGCTTCAAGTTGGCGGGAAAAGCTCCTACCCTGATTCGAAGGCTGCGCGCCCTCGATCCCGCCTTGGTGCACGCCCATTTCGGTCCCGACGGCTTGCGCGCTTTGCCTCTTTCCCGCCAGCTCGGTCTGCCTCTCATCGTGACGTTTCACGGATCCGACGCGACGGCGATCGCGCCCCAGCCAAACGAAGTTCCTTATGGCCACCGGCGATATCTCGCCCGGAAGAAAGTGTTGCAGGATGGTGCCGTCAAATTTCTGGCGGTCTCGGAGTTTATCCGCCGGAAGCTCCTGGAACAGCACTTTGCGGCAGACAAAGTTCTCGTCCATTACATAGGAGTGGACACCCGTTTCTTCTCTCCCTCAGCTGAACCGAAACCCAGAGAAGCCGGCCCGTTGGTCCTTTTCGTCGGACGGCTCTCCGAGCGAAAGGGCCCTGAATATCTGATTCGTGCAATGGCAAGGGTTCAGGAGGAATTTCCGAAAGCCAGTCTGGTTATGGTCGGCGATGGTCCGCAGCGAAAGCAGCTGGAAGAACAGGCCAGAGCCAGCCTCAAGCGATATAGCTTCCAGGGAGCGCAGAGCCCCCAACAGGTGCGGGAATGGATGGAAAGGGCCACTGTCTTCTCTGTCCCCAGCGTGAAGGCTGCTTCGGGTGGCGAAGAAGCATTCGGCATGGTCTTTGCCGAAGCCCAAGCCATGGGAAAACCTGTTGTGGCCTTCGCATCCGGTGGCGTGGTCGAAGCGGTGGAGCACGGCTGCACCGGCTTTCTGGCGCCCGAGCGTGACTGGCGAAAGCTCGCCGAATATCTGACCGTGCTGCTCCGGGACCAGGCCCTGCAACACAAATTCGGTATGGCCGGGCGCGAACGGGTGCTTCGCCTTTTCAATCTGGAAAAGCAGACCTCGGTCCTGGAGAAAATCTACTGGCAGGTCACGGCCGAAGGCATACCGTTCATGCGTAACCTCGAAGTAGCGGGAGGGCGCCAGATATGCCACGAATCCTGATCATCCAGGCGCAGATGAAACATTACCGCATTCCCTTCTTTCTGCGCCTGCATGACATTCTGCACCGCGACGGAATCGAACTCATCGTGGCCTACAGCCCCCCGCACGGGCTGCACGGTATAGTTCGCGACGATGGCATGCTGCCGCCCCGATTCGGGCGGCAAGTCCCAGGCCACTGGCTGGCGCGCCGCTTCATCTATCAGAATCTCTGGCGCGAAATTGCAGCCGCAGATCTTGTGATTACCGGACATGAGAACAAGTACATCATGAACCACTGGCTGTTCCTGCTCTCCGCCCTCCGCCTCAAGAAGGTGGCGCTCTGGGGACTGGGGCCCTGCCGGGAGAAAACACAGACGTGGGTTTCGCATTGGCTCCGGGAGCGTGCGCTGCGGGCTGCCGATTGGTATTTCAGTTACACGGCCAGCATCGTCCCCTACTTGAGGGACCGTGGCGTATCCTCCGACAGGATCACGACGGTATGCAACGCCGTTGACACCGGGGAACTGCGTCAAAGTGTTGAAGGAATCGGCCAGGAGGAAGTGGCGCAAGCCAGGTTCGACCTGGGGCTTGAACCCGGTCCGGTGGGAATCTACTGTGGCATTCTGGAGCCCACCAAGCACGTTCCTTTCCTGGTGGCCGCAGCCCGGCTGGTTCGCCGCCGCCTGCCGACGTTTCAATTGCTGGTGATCGGAACCGGCCCAGATCGAGTCTGGGTGGAAGAAACGGCACGGGCGGAACCATGGATTCACTACCTGGGACAGAAGTTCGGCCGCGAAAAAGCCCTGGCTTTGCGAATGGCGGATATTTTCGTGCTTCCGGGCCGGGTCGGGCTGGCGATCCTGGACGCGTTTGCGGCCGGCTTGCCCCTCTTCACCACGGACCTGACGATTCATGGCCCGGAGGTCAGTTACCTTATCGACGGCGAGAACGGACGCAAAACACTCCACCAGGTGGAGGCCTATGCAAACGCAGTGGTGGAGGCCCTCTCTACGCCCCCGTTGCTGGCGAGGATGCAGTCGAATGCCTTCGCCGGCGCCTCCCAATACACCATCGAAGCGATGGCGGAGAATTTCAGACGAGGCATCAGGCAGTGTCTGGCCCTGGATGAGTCCGCGGCTCCAATGACGCCTGTCCTATCCGCATGAAGGCCTTTCGAATCGCTGCATCGCTCATCGTGCTGTTTGCCACGCCGTCCAAGCCACTCACGCTGACGCCGCCTCCGGTGCCGGTGCCGGCTAGTCTTTTCGGCATGCACATCCATCACATGGTCAGCCGGAATGGAAGCGACCCCCTGACCCCATGGCCGAGCGTCCCGCTACCGGAATGGAGGCTGTGGGATGCTCGCGTCACCTGGCCTGACCTTGAGCCCGGCAAGGGACAGTGGCGATTTGAAAACCTGGACCGGTCACTGGCAATCGCCGAAGCGCATCATGCCGGTGTGCTTCTCACCCTCGGCCTCACGCCCCGCTGGGCTTCCGCCAGACCGCAGGAATCCTCGGGCTATGCGCCTGGCAATGCGGCCGAGCCCGCTGATATGGAAGACTGGCGGACTTTTGTGCGCACCGTCGCTACCCGTTACAAGGGACGCATTCACGCTTACGAAATCTGGAACGAGCCCAATGTAAAACGATTCTGGACGGGCAGCATGGAGCAACTCATCGCCATGACCCGCGAGGCATCCATCATCATTCATACCATCGATCCGCAGGCCATCGTGGTTTCACCTCCGGCCACCGGTTTCCCCGGAATCCAATGGCTGAACACCTTCCTCCGCGAAGGCGGCAGCCAATATGTGAACGTGATCGGCTACCACTTTTACATGTCGCCCAAGCCGCCGGAAGCGCTGTTGCAATTGGTTGACGCCGTGAAAAAGGTGATGGCGGAAAATGGCGTTCAGGACAAACCACTTTGGGACACAGAAGCTGGCTGGCTGACTCCTGGGGCAATCGAGTCCCCAGAGATCGGCGCTGCCTACCTTGCGCGGGCTTATATCATTCTGTGGGCCGAAGGCGTACAGCGATTCTATTGGTACGCCTGGGACAACCACATCACGGTGGCGCTCGAAACAACAGAAGACGACAGCCGGACTCTGACCCCGGCGGGACAGGCTTTCGCCACTATCCAGGGCTGGCTGGTCGGCGCACGCATGGATTGGTGCCGGAAAGATGTAGATGAGAACTGGCAATGCCAGTTGAATCGCAACGGCGCGCTCCAGTGGATCGCCTGGAATCCCGCAGGCACGTCCACCCTCACACCACCCGAATCCTGGAAGGTAAGGACAATGACGCCCATAAACGGAGTGCCTCGCAAGATTTCCAGCCACAGCCTGGAGTTGGGGCCGATCCCCGTGCTTCTGACGCCTTCCGGACATTGAACGAACTACTGAAATAGCCACACTTCCATGAACTGGAATTTCAGACGTATCACCACCCAAAAGCGGTTCATTCCACAGATTGATGGTCTGCGGTTCGTGGCCATCTCTTCGGTTGTACTGTTTCATCTCTATGCTTCATTGAGCCACGGGGGTGCAGTCCCGAATCCAACCTTCGACCCGGTAAATGTGGGCAGGCTCAGCAAACGTGGAGTGGAGCTGTTCTTCGCCATCAGCGGCTTCATTCTCGGCGTGCCCTTCGCCTCGTCTTATCTTCTGGGTGCGGCGAAAGTGGATTTGAAGCAATATTTCCTGCGGCGCCTGACTCGCCTTGAACCGCCCTACATCCTGAGCCTGCTCATCTGGGCTGGACTTCTTTTCGCCCTGGGACGCCAAACCGGTGCCGAAATTCTGCCGCACCTGCTGGCCAGCATGGCCTATTTACATAACCTCATCTACAACGCCGACAGCACCATCAATCTGGTGGCGTGGTCTCTCGAAGTTGAGGTCCAGTTTTACATTTTTGTCCCCTTGCTGGCGGGCATCTTTGCCATAGGCAACCCCCGTCTGCGCCGCGGCGCAATCGCAGTTCTCATGCTGGCCTCTTCACTTGTGGGCGCTCACCTGCTGCACACACGCCTGCAGGCTTCAATCGCGTATTATCTGCCGTTCTTTCTGGCCGGCTTTCTGCTGTGCGACCTCTATGTGACCCGTCAGTCCTGGAAGGTTTCCTGGATGTGGGACATCCTTGCCCTCTGCGGTTGGCCCCTGGTCTGGCTCATGAGTCCCGGCTGGAGTCACGTCCTGCTTCCCTTCCTCATTGTGGTCCTTTATTTGGCTGCTTTTCGCGGCCGCGTATGTTCGCTGATCTTCCGCCATCCGACGATCACGGACATCGGCGGGATGTGCTACAGCTTGTACCTTTTTCATTTCCTGGTCATTTCCGCGGTCGGCAGGGCGTCGAAACCGCTGCACATCGGCCAGAATTTCTGGCTGTACTATCTTTTCCAGGGGGCGCTGGTGCTGCCCTGCGTACTGGCGTTCTGCGGTCTCTTCTTCCTGCTCATCGAACGGCCCTGTATGGACCGGCACTGGCCTCGAAAGCTCTGGGAACCCTCGATGCTCTCCAAGGCGCGCCGGACCGCAGATGCGACGGGCGAGTAGCGGACATCCTGGTTCCGGCGAGGGTTCGTTTCAGGTTTCACCGTATTGGTTCCGGGCTGACCCTCGGAAGCCAGCATCACGCGAGGTGGCACATATGCCGCAGACTCACGACGCCGAAATCTTCTCCCTGCTGAAGCGCAGAATCAATGTTCATGAGAGTCTTGAACATTTGGCCGCCAGCTACAGGACCGCCAGGCCCTTCCCGCACCTGGTTATCGACGATATGTTTGAGGATGCTCTGCTCGACCGGCTGCTGGACGAGATGCCGGCGCTCACCACGGATAAGTTCGTCTACTGTGGCGACGAACATCTTACGCAGTATGGACTACGGTCGGCGGTAGACCTCGGAGACGCGGGGTCCCAGTTGGTTTCCTTCCTGCACTCCGCACCTTTCCTGTATTTCCTTGCGGAAGTGACGGGTATCTGGGAACTGCTGCCCGACCCCTATCTGCAAGGCGGGGGATATCATGTGATCCCCAAAAACGGCGCATTTGATGTCCATGCCGACCGCAATACAGCCTACGAGACTGGACTGATCCGGCGGCTTTCGCTGATCATTTATCTGAACAAATCCTGGAAGCACGAGTATGGCGGACAATTCGAGTTGTGGAACGCAAATGGGACCCGCCGCGTAGGTGTAGTTGAGCCTGTGTTTAACCGCACGGTGATTTTCGAGATTGCCGATCAGAATTTCCACGGAGTGCCGTCGCCGGTGGCTTGCCCCTCCGGCCGGTCCCGTAAATCATTCACCGTGTACTACCACACCGCGCGTCTCCCAGACCAGGACGTCGTAGCCCACAGCTCGCTCTATTCCCCCAGTTTTTACCAGCCAAAGATGCTCGCAGGAAACAAGAACATCCTGGTCCGAGCGGCAAGAGCTCTCTGCCCACCGATTTTCGTGCCTGCCCTGAGAAAGCTGCTGCGCCGAAGGCGCATTCTCACCTCTCTTCCTCCTGCCGTCTAACCTCCCCTTCTTGCGTTAACCTCTTCTTCAGCCGCGGCAGATCCGCTGCGACAGCGGCCCCGGGCTCGTCTGCCCCCAGTCGATCAATGGGCCTGCTAGCAAGGTCCGCAATGGCACACCATTCAACCTGGGCGACCGCTGCTACGACCCGGGCGTTTCGGTAAACGCCTCCCGACCCTGCACAACCAACAACTGGGAAAACGGTTTGCCGGCAAGACGCCAGTTGTAAGAGCGAATCGAAGCTGATATTTCTGTACCATAATCTTGTGCCAGTTCCACATCAAAGACGCATTTTAACGATGAATCGAGGGTCTTCGACATTGAAGTCTGCCCTTTATGAATCTGGCCCCCATAACGAGCTTCTCCTTTCGATGACGGTTGATCGGGCTGGCGCAAAGGGCAGCAGTTTGAAGATTACAGATCGGAGTGGAACGATTTTGCTGGATTCCCCGGTCGATTCTGGGAAGCCCGATGCGGCGTTGCAAGCAATGCTCGCATGGCTGAGCGAACACGGCCACCTCTCTCGATTGGCTGCAGCGGGTCACCGGCTCGTCCAGGGAGGGCCTCGACACACAGACCCCCAAAGGATCACTCCGGAATTCTTGTCAGAGATCGAGCAGCTTATCCCTCTCGACCCTGATCACATGCCGGCGGCGATCCGGGGAATCAAATTCGTCGCAGGAAAATTCCCCCATCTTCCGCAAGTGGCGTGTTTCGACACCGCCTTTCATAGCTCTCTTCCGAAAGTTGCGCGCATGTATGCGCTACCGCGACGCCTCTACGGCGAGGGCATCCGGCGGTATGGCTTTCACGGCCTTTCCTACGAGTATGTAATGAGCGAACTGCACACGCTCGACGAAAAGCTCGCCGACGGGCGAGTGATCATTGCGCACCTTGGTAGCGGAGCCAGTATGGCCGCGGTCAGAGGCGGAAAAAGCATCGACACCTCAATGGGCTTCACCCCTCTCGAAGGACTGGTTATGGCTACGCGTTCCGGAGATGTCGATCCGGGCGTGTTGGTCTATCTCTTCGGGCGCCGGAAGATGTCCGCAAAAGAGATGAGCATCCTGGTAAACAAAGAATCTGGACTGTTGGGGGTTTCGGGGACATCGGCAGATATGAAAGTCTTGCTAGACAATCTGAACCAGGATGCTCGGGCTAAGGAAGCAGTGGATCTGTTCTGCTACCGAGCCAAGAAATACGTTGGCGCCTACGCCGCGGCTCTTGGGGGGCTGGACTTGCTCGTTTTTACAGGAGGAATTGGAGAACACGCTCCCGTCGTTCGCCAACGCATCTGCGACGGCTTGGATTTTCTGGGCATTCACTTGGACGCCCCCTGCAACGAATCTAATGAAACATTGATTTCACTTCCCGAAAGCCGAGTCAAGGTACGGGTGGTAAAAGCCAACGAAGATCTAATGATCGTGCGGCATGTTCTCTCTGCTCTCGGATGGACAAACAACTCACCACGCTAGGCCGGCTATGAGGGGCGGCCGGCCACCCTTGCTTTTGATTTTCTCGACCTAATTCTAATGGAGGCTGGCCCCACCCTCTTCGATTTTCAGAGGGCCGGGGGCCGTGCTGCTGACACCGCGCCACTTTGCTGCTTTGGACTTAGTAAATTTAGCAATAACTCAAATAAGTCAGAATCTCAAGAGGTCAACCGTCGTGGTCCCCCACCCTCTGAACATCGAAGAGAGTGGGGGCAACCGATATTGTTTCAATTCAACAAAAACCTATTTCAAGGCCGAAAACAAGGAGGGCCAACGCACCGGAAACAAAGGCGCACGCCGTCCTCTAGCTATCGCTGAAGACGCTTCCGCGAGGATGTCCCTTGGCCAGCCGCGGAGGAGTGCTCGCCTCGCTAAAATCAGCCGTCCAGTGCCAGTCCCTGATCTCCGGCATGTCTTCCAGGTGTTGTCGAATGTAGTCGTGGTGTTCGTATAGCTTGCGATTGAACATGTCGACTACGTCCGAAACCTGCGAGCGCAGCCTCGAGACATACTTCAGCGCGTCGATGGCCAGGTGAAAACGGCTCATCTTATTGAGCACTACCATGTCGAACGGCGTAGTGGTCGTGCCCTGATCCATATAGCCGCGTACGTGAAAGCGGCTTTCATTAGAGCGTCCATGAACCATGGTGTGAATGAGCCAGCGGTTGTTGTGGAAAGCGAATATGACCGGTGCGTCTTTGGTGAATAGAGCGTTGAAGGACATGTTGTCCATGCCATGCGGATGATCATCGGGGCTCATCAAAACAGTCAAATCCACCACATTGACAACCCGCACCTTGATGCCGGGAACATATTTCTGTAGGAGCCAGGAAGTGGCGCAGATTTCAATAGTCGGAACGTCGCCCGCGCAAGCCAGTACGACGTCCGGTTCTCCACCTCCGTCGTTGCTGGCAAACTTCCAAGTCGACGCCCCTCGTGAGCAATGTTCCAGAGCTTCGTCCATGTTCAGCCACTGCAGCTGAGGCTGCTTTCCGCAGGTAACGATGTTGACGTAGTTGCGGCTCCGCAGGCAATGGTCGAAGACGCTCAGCAGGCAGTTGCTGTCGGGGGGATAGTACACGCGGATGGTTTCACTCCTGCGGGCCAGCGCGTTGTCCACAAATCCGGTTGCCTGATGGCTGAAACCGTTGTGATCATTGCGCCAGGCATGACTTGTAAGCAGAACATTTAGAGATGCCAGCGGTCTGCGCCAGGGAAAATCGCGGCATTGCTCCAGCCATTTGGCATGTTGTGTCAGCATCGAATCCACGACTTGCGCAAAGGCTTCGTAGGAAGACCACATGCCATGCCGCCCGGTCAGCAAGTACCCTTCAAGCCATCCCTGGCAGCAATGCTCGCTTAATACCTCCATGACGCGGCCATCGGGGCTCAGTTCGTCATCGATCGAAACCCTTTCCGCCATAAAGCAACGTTGGGTAGCGTCGAGGACGGAGTTTAAGCGATTGGAGTTCGTCTCATCGGGACAGAACATGCGAAAGTTCGTCGGATTCAGCTTGAAGATGTCTCGGAAGAAATCCCCAAGCTTTCGCGGCGCTTCCGCGACCACTTGGCCGGGTCCGGGAATCTCTAGGGCATAATCCGTAAAGTCCGGTATATCCAGCGCAGTCAGCAGCCGTCCGCCGTTTACGTGAGGATTCCCTCCCATACGGCGATCGCCTGCCGGCGCGAGTTCTACCAGCTCAGCAATGAATTTGCCCTTTTCATCGAAAAGCTCCTGCGGCTTGTAGCTTCTCATCCAGGCTTCGAGGATCTTGAGATGTTCCGGGTTTTCGCGGACCGTGGCCAGAGGGACTTGATGAGCGCGGAAAGTGCCTTCAATCGGGATTCCATCCACTTCTTTCGGACAAGTCCACCCCTTGGGTGTGCGCAGGACGATCATGGGCCAGATGGGCTGTTTCTTGAACCCACTCCGGCGCGCCTCCTGCTGGATGGCTCGAATCTCGGCATAGCAATCGTCCAGCGTTCCAGCCAGGAGTTGATGCACGACTTCCGGATCGTCGCCTTCTACAAAATAGGGCTTGTAGCCGCGTCCTAGGTACAGAGCTTTTAAGTCTTGGTCGCTCGTCCGTCCCTGAACGGTGGGTCCGGAAATCTTGTAGCCATTGAGATGGAGGATCGGGAGGACTGCGCCGTCCCGCACCGGATTGAGGAAGTTGACGGACTTCCAGCTTCCTTCCAGCGGACAAGTCTCGGATTCTCCGTCCCCGATGACGCAAGCAACCATCAGATCGGGATTGTCGAAAGCGGCTCCGAAGGCGTGAACCATCGAATAGCCGAGTTCCCCGCCCTCGTGCATGGAGTTCGGGACGTGGGGACCGCAATGGCTGGGCACTCCGCCCGGCGTCGAGAATTTCCTGAAAAGAAGGCGCAGACCATTCTCATCCGGCGTGATCTCCGGATGAACTTCGGTATAACTGCCCTCCAGATAGGAGCAGGCGTTGAGCGAGGGGCCGCCGTGTCCGGGACCGGCAATATAAATGATATTCGCATCGTGCTTTTTAATCAGCCGATTCAGATGAATGTAAATGAGGTTTTGCCCCGGTGAGGTTCCCCAGTGCCCCAGCAATCTTGGCTTGATCTGTTGGACCTTGAGAGGCTCCCGAAGCAGAGGGTTTTCAAAGAGGTAGATCTGACCGATGCAGAGATAATTCGCGGCCCGCCAGTAGCGGTTCATCTTGTCGAGCATGTCGGGCGACAACGGTCCCTTGGGTTTCGGCGCTTTGGCGGCATGTTGGCCATCGGCGGCAACAGCAGTAGACAAAGCCGCCTCGAAGATGAACTTCGTCGGCTTGCCGGCCCGGCCCAGGCTCTGGTCCCCTGATATCCGGCTGCTATCCTGGTCAACGTTGCTTGCTTGTTCTTTCGTAGGCATGTTGATTATTCCTCTCTATTCTCCGCCAAGCCACCCGAATCGTCGTCGCCAAGCGTACCCTGCGCCGCGATCCTGCCGGCCGCTGTTGGCTTCCCCTTGAGAATCCACTCGAAGGCCACTGCGATCAAAGCTCCAATCACTGGCCCTACGAGATAGATCCAAGTCGTGTGGAGGTCGCCGCGTACCACATCCGGCGCCAGCGAGCGCACCGGGTTCATCGAGGAGCCGGTAATCGGCGCCGCCCAAAGTCCTGCCAGAGCAATGTACCCGCCCACGGCGACAGCGCCGTTGGTGCCAATGTTCCGCGCACCGGAGGCCGTGCCCAGGATAGTGTTCACCAGCCCGGCCGTAAGCACCACTTCCATCGCCAGAGCTTTCCCGTTGCTCACACCCGGGCCCGGCAGCGTCGCGCCGAGTGCGCCAACCGTCCCAAACATGGCCCGAAGGAAAGCAGCCGCACCAATGCCTCCGATTACTTGCCCTACCACGTAGCCTGGGACTCGCTGCCAGGGAAAGTTGCGCCGCACCGCGAACGCCAGCGTGACCGCCGGATTCAAATGGGCTCCGCTCACTGCGCCCATGAAATAGATGATCGCCATTACCATCAGTCCCGGCGCGACCACTATCATGCCCAGGGTGACTCTGCCGCCGCTCATGGCTGCAACTACGCCGCCACCGGCGGCGACCAGCACCAGCAGGAACGTGCCCCAGGTCTCGGCGAACACACGCCGCCACTCAAGCGAGGAATCGAAAAAGTCGAGCGTCGATTGCCGTCGGATTCCAGGTTGTTGCCGCACCGCGTCTGGCGGTTCCCGCCCAGCCGATTCCATGCCCACCTCCCCAGCAACGCTCCCCATCATAGCGCTCGAGACCACGGCCCCGACCGCAAGGTAAGAACCCCGCTCTTACGGTCACTCCTCTCCCGATAGTTCCTTGCCGATCGCTTGCAATTCCATCCGGCGCTTCTCCGTGGTCTTGGGATATGCCATTTTAAGATCCTTGGGCGCATCGAGCACAATGCGGGAAACAATCAAGCGGGCATTCTCCTTATCATGGGCGGGCACGGCGTACCCGGGAGCGTGATGGGTGCTGGTCGCGTTCAGGCAATCTTCATACGCTTCCATGTAATGCTTCCAGTATTTCCTTTCGCGATCGTCCGAGGAGCTGACTTTCCAGTTCTTGTCGGGCTCGTCAATGCGCTCGAGAAACCGCTTGCGCCGTTGTTCGTACGAAAGGTTCAGAAATATTTTAACGGTCCGCGTCCCGTTGTGAAAGAGGTAGCGCTCCAGGTCGACGATTGACCGACACCGTTCCTTCCAGATGTGTTTCTCGTCGAGCAACTCTTCCGGAAGCTGCTGGTTGCGGAGAATCTCCGGATGCACCCGAACGATGAGCACTTCCTCATGGTAGAAACGATTGAAGATGCCGATCCGTCTCTCCGAAGTAGCCAAGATCGTTGTGGCTTCGCAGGGTGAGAAAAAAGTCTTTTACTGGCTCGCAGCAGAGACTGGTTTGAGAGCAGGGGAACTTGCAGGGATCAGGCTGATTGATAGTGCCGACGAACGTCTGACGGTCAATCAATCGGTTTGGCACGGCAAGACACAAGACCCGAAAAGCGACAATGCTGTGAGAACCCTTGCGCGCTCGCCCCAGCTCATCGCACTACTTTGGGAACAGATCGCACGGCAGAAGGCAAAGCAGCACGGATTCTTGTTTTCTGCCTCTACAGGGGCTCCGTGGGACATGAACGTATTCCGTCGTCGCAAGATGCGGATGCTGCTCAAGTTTCTCGGGATTCGGCTGGCAGGGTTCCACGCCTTCCGACACTTCAACGTCGCGTTGCTTGACTCGCTCTTCGTCCCGCTGAAGGTCATTCAGGAAAGAGCGGGCCATGCACTGACTGGCTCTTTCACCCTTGACGTTAACGGTGGGAAGCCTGAGTGGGTGGGCGATGTCGAAGCCGCACGAAAAGCAGGCCTGGCAATCGAGCAGTCCGTAGCAAAGGCTCAAGAAACCGAGCCATTTGTCCGCTTAACTGCAATCAAAAAAAGAAAGGCTCCCGACGTTGAAATCGGAAGCCCTTATGAATCAATAAGTTCTTTGGTTGCGGGGGGTGGATTTGAACCACCGACCTTTGGGTTATGAGCCCAACGAGCTACCAGACTGCTCCACCCCGCATGGGTATGATAACAATCCAGTCGCGGAGGGTCAAACTCAGACTGACGTTTCTGGGTTTGCCTAACGATCGGACGAACCAGTACATTCTGTTTGGAGATCGCCCGCCTCGATTGCGAATGAGTCTGCAGACACTTAACGACGTTTTCTTCGCCGTGCTCGAGCGCGAACATCCGCAAGTCCTGTTGCAAAGGCGCGCGGAAGACTGGGTCCCGATCTCATCGGAAACATTTCACCAACGCACGGTCGCAATATCTGGCGCGTTGCAGCGATGGGGCGTCACGCGCGGCGATCGGATTGCTATCCTGAGCGAAAACCGGCCGGAGTGGATGATGGCGGACTTCGCTTCCCTGCTGCTGGGCGCGGTGACGGTGCCGATCTACGCCACTCTCACGGCCGAGCAGACGGCCTACATCCTGCGGGACTCGGGCGCACGCGTCATTTTTCTCTCCACCGAAATACAGCTGCAGAAAGTTCTCTCCATTCGGGAGCAAACGGTGTTGGAGAAGCTTGTCGTCATGGATGCGACTGAAAGCAAGAACGCGGTACAGATGCAGGAGTTGTGGGTGGGCAGCCCGCAGGGCCGCCTTCCGGCGCTCGAGGCCATCGGTCGCGAGGTCACGGCAGACGATCTGGCCACGATCATCTACACCTCCGGGACCACGGGCACTCCCAAGGGCGTGATGCTTACCCATGGCAACATGGCGTCGAACCTGAACTGCTCCCTGGCGGAATTTCCGGTGCGACCCGGCGATTTGAGCATTTCATTTCTGCCGCTCTCCCATGTGACTGCCCGGCACGTAGATCTGGCCATGTTCTATCGCGGAGTCACATTGGCGCATCTGCCTTTTGTGAACCAACTTCCGCGGGCCCTGCTGGAGCTGAAGCCTACATTTTTTGTGGCCGTGCCACGAGTGTACGAAAAGATCCATTTTCAGACCGAACAGAAGGCGCAGAGCTTTCCGAACTCGGCGTTTTACAAGTGGGCGATATCGGTGGGACGAGACAGCCTTCCGGAAATTCTGGCGGGTCAGAGGCCGACGTCGAAGTCGTGGCGGCTGGCGGACCGGCTGGTGTATTCCAAAGTACGCGCCGGACTGGGTGGACGAATTGAAATCTTCATTTCCGGCGGGGCCCCGCTGGGACGCGAGCTGGCGGAATGGTATGCGACCGTCGGCATCCGCATTCATGAGGGTTATGGGCTGACGGAAACGTCTCCCGTCATCGCGGTCAATACGCCGCGGGCGCACAAGATGGGCACGGTGGGAAAGCCCCTCCCGAACGTAGAAGTAAGGATCGCGGAAGACGGCGAGGTCCTGGTGCGCGGCCCTTCGGTGTTCAAGCAATACTGGAACAAGCCGAAAGAGACGCGGGAAGCTTTTGTGGATGGCTGGTTCAAGACGGGCGACATCGGGAACCTGGACGCGGACGGATTTCTGTCGATTACGGACCGCAAGAAGGATTTGATCAAGACGTCGGGCGGCAAGTTCATCGCGCCGCAGCCGATCGAGAATTCGCTGAAACACAATGCTCTGATCGCGGAAGCCGTGGTGCTGGGCGAGAAGCGCAAGTTTCCGTCGGTGCTGATTTCACCGAATTTTCCTGTGCTGGAAGAGTGGGCGCGCGAGCACGATGTGAATTTCGCCTCGCGGCAGGAACTGGTGGCCTGTCCCGAAGTGCGTGTTCTGTATGAGGGGATTGTGGAAGATCTGAATGGGAATTTGGCCCGGTTTGAAAAGCTGAAGAGGGTTCTGCTGGTTGCGGATGAGTTTTCTGCCGAGGACGGGACGTTGACCGCCAGCATGAAACTGCGCCGACATACGGTCGAAGAGCGCTACGGTAAAGCGATTGACGAGATGTATGAGCAGGCGGAGAAGGCGGGGCATGTTTCTGAATCGGGTTGAGGAATGGGCCTGTGATGGGCGCAGAGCGAAGTTCTTACATCCCAACAGGGATAGGTCGTGGTCTCCCACCCTTCGCAAAGTGCGCGAAGGATGGGGCACCCTCGGGTCGGTTTAGAGTGTGGGAAGCGTCCGCTTATATTTCTCTTCGGAATGGTGGGCCACCCGCCACCCCTTGGTCAGTTTGGGGCGGAAATACACCCGCCTATATTTCTTTTCGCAGCTGTGAAGACCTATGCGCCACCCGTCTGCACTTTACCTGTGCTTTTGGACGCTGTCGAAGGCGCTTTCGAATTGGGTGACGAGTGGGGTCTCGCCGGATGCGAGACCGTCGCGGCCCATGACACGCCAGAGATACGCGC
>JBOGLD010000065.1:0-35386 GCA_050745885.1 Terriglobales bacterium | reverse complement strand
AAACAGGATTGTCTTTAACTCCTCGGAAATTCCGGAATCGTAACCGACCACACATTCTGCAAATTCGCGGTTGTTTCTCAGGCCGGCGGGGATGCTGCCGGCGTGAACGCAATCCAGCGCTCCTTCGAGCAGGGGAATTTGACCGATGTGAAAGCGCAAGGAAACGTTCGAGGCGAGGGCCATTTCCCGGGCGTGGGCGATGAGGCCGAAGCCGGTGACATCGGTGAGGCAATGGACGGGCAACTCTGCCGGGCTGCGCATGGCCCGGACGAGTCCCTTCGCTTCACTCAGGGCAGGCTCCGAACCTGTCCCCGCATGGTTCGCGGTCGCGCAGAAACTGGTAATGACCTCGGCGGCGGTTTTGTTCAGGGTGGTCATCGAACGGGTGGCGGCGTCAATCCAGGACTGCTTGGCCGTCCCGTTCTTGATCGCGGTGCAGATGACTCCCGTGCCCAGCGCCTTGGTAAATAGCAATCGATCTCCGGGTTGAGCGCCGCCATTGGTGAACACCCGGTTGGGATCGATGAGTCCAGTCACGGAATATCCGAACTTGGTTTCCTCGTCGCGGATGCTGTGGCCGCCCACCACCGCGCACTTCGCCTCCATCATCTTAGAAAGGCCGCCGGCCAGGATTTGTTCCAGGACTTCGAGATCGCCCTTGGCCGGGAAACACACGAGAGCCAGCGAGGTGATGGGGCGGCCGCCCATGGCGTAGACGTCGCTCAATGCGTTGGTGGCGGCAACTTGGCCAAAAGTGTAGGGATCGTCCACCATGGGCGTGAAGAAATCGACGGTCTGCACCAACGCAGTATCGGGGGCGATCCGGTACACGCCCGCGTCATCGGCGTGATCGAAGCCCACCAGTACGTTGGGATCGTGCTGGCGCGGCAGCTTGCCCAGCACCTGGTCGAGAAGAGCGGGGCTCAGCTTGGAGGCGCAGCCCCCGGCTTTCACCGTCTCGGTAAGGCGGATGCTTTTAACCTCAGGCATGAGGACATTCTAAAGGATCGGGGACAATCACTTCACCGCCACCTCCGTCACCCGCAACTCTGGATACTCATTGTTCCAGTCGGCAGAGACGTGCTCGAAAATGAGGCGAAAGAGTTTGCCCTGGCCTGGGGCCAGGGAGGCAACGCTGAGGTCTACCGCCTCGGGGTACGGTCCGCTGGTCTGGAGAATGCGCAAGGGAACGTCTTCGGCCTGCACGATCTGGCCCAGTGAATCCTTGAAAATGACGCTCACCATGGCATGCCTGACGGTCTTGTCTCCGGCGTTGGTCACCGTGCCATCAAGATAGGTGATGGTGGCTCCCACGAAGTTGTCCGCCGCGCTCATCTTCAGGTCGGAGAACTTTATGTTGCCGGCGTAGGCGGAAGGCGCGTTCGCAACTTTGGAATCGGTGCGCAACAGCAGGGAAGCGATCACCACCACGACGACCACGAGCGCTACGCCCAGCACAATGGCAAGCCAATTGGAGTCGCGTTCGTCAGTTACCGGAACGGGCTGGAGCAGGCCTCCCATGGGGAGATTGTACGGGAATTCAAGATTGGAGATTTTGGATTGCTGATTTCAGATTGCGGATTTCCCGGCCCAATGGAAGGTTTCAATCTGAAATCTCGAATCTACACTCTGAGGTCGTCTCACTCGCCGCCGACGATCAGGCCGTCGAGGCGGATGGTTGGGCAGGCCATGGCGCCCCGAAATTCGAGATCGCTGGCGATCTCGGTAATGTTGAAGAACATCTCTTTCAGATTTCCCGCCACCGTAATCTCTTCCACCGGATAGGTGAGCTCTCCGCCCGAGATCCACAGCCCCGATGCGCCCCGGGAATAGTCGCCGGTCACCAGGTTGGCGCCGTGACCGAGAAACTCGGTGACGTAAAGACCCTCAGGGATGCCGGCAATAACTTCTTTCGCACTCTTCGTCCCCGGCTGCAGGAAATAATTTCCCGGGCCGATTCCCGGAGTACCGGCGAGTCCACGAGAGGCGTTGCCGGTGGTCTGAAGGCCGAGCTTCTTCGCGGTATAGGTGTTGAGCAAATAGGACTTGAGCACGCCGTTCTCGATGACGACTGTGCGCCGGGTCGGAATGCCTTCGCCGTCAAAGGGCGACGTGCCAAACCCCCCGACCATGGTGCCGTCATCAATCACGGTGACGGAATCGCCGGCGATCTTCTCGCCCAGCTTGCCCGCCAGGAAGGACGCGCCACGATAGACGGAGTCTCCGTTGATGCCTTCGAAAATATGTCCCAGGATGGAAGTGGCCACCATCGGATCGAGCACGATGGGAACTCGCGCCGTCTTCACTTTGCGCCCGCCCAAGCGCCTCAACGTACGCTGGGCCGCGATCTTTCCTACTTCTTCAGGAGATTCCAGGCGGGCCAGATTACGAGCCACCGAGAACCAGTAGTCGCGTTGCATGGCTCCATTTTCCGACTGTGCGATGGGCACGGCGGCAATCGAACAATAAGACCGGCGGTATTCACCGACGAACCCGTGGGAATTGGCCAGCACTTTATGGCCGGTGGCGGCGTCGAACGATCCACCTTCCGAATTCTTGATCCGAGGGTCATAGTCGAGCGCGGCCTTCTCGGCGCGGCGGGCGTAGTTGATGCGCGCTTCACCGGGCAACGAGTATACGTCGGCGGAGTACAGGTCGAGATCGCCCGCGAGCGAACCGAGCTGCGAGGCTTCCGGAATGCCACTGAAGGGATCTTCAGAAGTAATCCTGGCCAGCTCCAGAGCGGACTTCAACATGCGATCGAGTGCGTCGCGGGAAAGGTCGCTGGAATAGGTGCTGGCAGAACGCTGACCCCGAAATACCCGCACTCCGATGGAGCGGGAGCCGGCTTCCTTCAGGGTTTCGACCTGCCCGAGGCGAACCAGGGTGGAAAATTCGTCGCCTTCGCGGACTACACATTCGGCGGCTGTGGCGCCTCCGGCCATGGCGCGGCGGACAACGTCCTCAGCCACCTCGCGGAGATCAGTTTTCAGCTCCTGGTTCTTAGTTGCCAGTTCAGTTTGGGACATAATTCGACTACTGCATGAACCCGCCGGGATCTTTCCTGGCGGTGCCGCCGACTGTCAGGCGATCCACTTTCAGAGTGGGAATGCCGACGCCTACGGGTACGGCTTGCCCGTCCTTGCCGCAGGTGCCGACGCCTTCATCGAGTTTCAGGTCATTGCCGACCATGGAGACGCGCGTAAGCACGTCTGGGCCGTTGCCGATCAGGGTCGCGCCCTTGATGGGGGCGGTGACGTGGCCGTCTTCGATCAGATAGGCCTCGGAGGCCGAGAAGACGAATTTCCCGCTGGTAATGTCCACATGGCCACCACCGAAATTTACCGCGTACACGCCATGTTTCACCGAGCGGATGATGTCCTCCGGATCGTCCTGGCCGGCCAGCATGTAAGTATTGGTCATGCGGGGCATGGGGATATGCTCGTAGCTTTCGCGACGGCCGTTGCCGGTGTCCGCCATGCCCATCAGGCGGGAGGAAAGCTTGTCGCTCAGGTATCCCTTAAGAATTCCATTCTCGATCAGGACAGTGTTCTGGGTGGGCTGCCCTTCGTCGTCCACATTGAGTGAGCCGCGCCGCCAGGGCATGGTGCCATTGTCCACGACCGTGCATTTTTCGCTGGCTACGCGCTTGCCGATGAGCCCGGCAAAGGCTGAGGTTTGTTTGCGATTGAAGTCGGCTTCGAGGCCGTGACCGACCGCTTCGTGCAGCAGTACGCCGGGCCAGCCCGGACCAAGCACCACTTCCATCTCGCCGGCGGGCGCTTCACGCGCATCGAGTTGCAGGATGGCCTGGCGGGCGGCCTCTTTTGCGAAATATTCGGGAGTCTTTTCACCGAAGAAGAAATCGAGAGCAACCCGTCCGCCACCGCCGGAGCTGCCGCGAGCGGAATTTCCCTCGGTCTTGGCGATGCAGGAAACGTTCATGCGGGCCAGGGGTTGGGAGTCTTCGGCGAAAGTGCCGTCGGAACCCACCACCAAAATGTTGCGCAACTCGTCGGAGTAGCTGGCGCGAACTTCTTTGATGCGCGGATCGTAAGCGCGGGCCGACTGATCGCCGCGCATGACCAGCTCAACTTTGGCCGAAATTTCAGCGTCCACGGAAGGCAGGGTCACCGGGTAAAGACTGCGCGCGGCCTTTTCCTGGAAACCCACCACCGGAGTCTTGGAAGGCCCGCTGGCGATCAGGGCCGCGGTTCGAGCCGCGTGCAGAATGCGTTCGGATGAAAGATCGTCAGTGTAAGCGTAACCGGTGCGCTCGCCAACTACCACGCGAACACCGCAGCCGGCCGAGATCCCCTGGGAGGCCGATTTCACCATGGACTCGTCCACCAGCAACGAGGTGGAGGAAAGATATTCGAAATAAAGGTCGGCGTATTCTCCGCCGGCCGACAGGGCCGCTGCCAGATAACGCTCGAGGTCACGTTCCGTGAGGCCGTAGTGCTGAAAAAAGAACCTGTTTTTATCCACGTTAATTAGATGTCCCCGGATCGGGAAAGACTCCCATCCCTCTTGGCATTATCCCACATGGTCTGGTGCCGGCAATGGCAGGTCAGAGACCTCCTTGCGCACCATCGACAATTCGATGGAGCGAAGCGCGTCCCACCCCCATTCGTTTTCGTGTGGCCATTCGCAATGGTCGCACGTCACAGACAGAAGTTCGGGGAGATGAAAATATTCTAATCATGACCCCCGAGGCCCTGGCTCGTACGGTGGAAGATTTCCTTGCGGGAGCACGGGATGCAATCGTGCTCGACGACGGCGCTGCGGTGTTTGACCTGGCTCAGGCCAAGTATTCCATTTCCGGCGAGCGCAACAAGTGCTTGCTGCATCTGTGGTCGGCGGAAAGGAATCTGGTCCGGCGCGTGCTTGATGTGGAAATCAAGCACGATGTGCTCCGGCTGGCGGTGCAGCGGCTGGGGCAAACCAGGCCTGGCAAACTGGAAATTTGCCAACAGCGCGACCGCCGCACCCCCACCGCAAAACGCGCCGCACGGTTGGCGTACCAGCGCGGCTTGCAACGTCTCCTGGAGCGCAGCTTTCCCACTTATGTTGCTTCCCGCCTGACCACGTCGGCCGATCTGGAGCGATCCTTCGGCCCGATTTATGCCCGTGGGCTCCTGCGTCGCGGGCAGTCCGGCTTCGCCGTCCTGGGGGTGAGTCCACAGGAGACCCAGGCCTCGATTGACGCTGCCCTGACCTTTGGCATCCTGTGGCTCGAAGCCTGCCGCCAGGCGCAAGCGGGAAAGATGGTCGTCGAAGGCCTGAAACTATTCTTGCCTTCAGGCGCTTCCGCATTGACCCGCGAGCGCATGGCACATCTCTACCACGATGCCGCCAAGTGGAAGTTGTTCGAATGGGACAATCGGGAGGACCATCTGCAGGAAATCGATGTATCGGACCGCGGCAATGTAAGGACCCGGCTGGTGCACTGGATCGATGGGGCGGAAGCCGGAAAGCGGTTCGCGGAAGCGATCGGCCGGGTGCGGGAGTTGATGCCCGAGGCCGAAATGGCGGTGATTTCCCCAGCCGAGATCGGCTTTCGCTGCCATGGATTGGAATTCGCCCGGGCCCGCCTGGTGTATCTGCCCGGCACGCTGCGCAGCTCTGCGGAAATTGTGTTTGGGGTGGGCGCGGAAGAGCGAGTGCTTACAGAACAGAACGCCGAGGCCTTCCAGCGCCTGATACGCGGCGTGGGAGAAGTCCGCCATCCCGAGGGCCCGCGGGATCACCCGCTGTGGCGATTGCATCCCGAGCGCTGGCTGGAGTCTCTGGTCGTGCTGGATGTGACCCAGGTGGACGCGCGGCTCGATGCCCTCTGCCGGTATTCTCAGGTGCCGGCATTTTCCGCTTCGGACCGCGCCATGATCGATGTGCTCACGGCCACGCCCGAGGGCCGGTTGGCGGTGGTGGAATTGAAGGCCGACGAAGACATTCATCTGCCCCTGCAAGGCCTTGACTACTGGTCGCGGGTGGCCTGGCACCATGCCCGGGGAGAGTTCCAGCGCTTTGGATATTTTCCCGGGAGGGAATTGTCTCCGGAACGGCCTCTGTTATTTCTGGTGGCGCCGGCTCTGCATGTGCATCCCGCCACCGACATTTTGCTGCGCTACATCTCGCCGGAGATCGAATGGGTTGTTGTCGGCATTGACGAGCGTTGGCGTCACGGAGTCAGGGCGGTGTTTCGTAAGCGGCCGCGAGACATGGAACTGAAGATTGACCCCAGGGCCCTCGACTGCGCCTGATCAGGACCGGACCGAAAATTTACTTCCGCGGCCAAACCCCGAGCAGGCGGCGGACATCGACCAGCTGCGCCAGGTGATAGGCATTGTGATCGGCCAGCAGCAAGGCCTCGCGCAGGATGGTCGGGCCATCTCCCCACGGACTGCGCGCATACAAGTCCGTCTTCGGGCTGGCGACCAGGGCCTGCATGGTCTTGAGGTCCTGGCGAAATTTCTTGATGCTGGCATCCCAGGCGGCGAGACGGGGCGGAGCTTCGCTGCCCGGCCAATAGTCCTTCGGCCAATCGGGTGAAACATACTTTCGGTTGCGGCTGAATTCCAGGATGTCCCACTGAGCGATGCGCAGGTGCTCGAGCAGCATCCACGGCGAGTGGGGCAAGCCTGCCGGCTTTCGTCCCCGTAATCCAGCCGGGATGCCGGCAATCGCTTCGTCGAAACCAATGTGAGCGCTTCCACCTTTGAGCAGTTCAAGCAGGTGGCGGCGCAGGGAACCGTCGTTGTCTTTGTCTTTCATGTTTGCCCTCTTTTTCGCCCTTGCGGGCGCGTCAGATTCGTCTACCAGTTAAGAATCTTTACAGAAAAATAACAAGCCCCGCGTGGACAGAGCTTGGCGTTACACGATAACCTAATTGTCCGAAGGAGTTTTTTATGCATCTCTGGATGGTTTTGCTGGTAGCGGTCGTTCTCGGAGCTGGGCTGAACTCTGCTTTTGCCGCGATGCCTGCCGTGGGTACCGCCGCGCCCGAGTTTACCCTCCCATCACAGGATGGCTCCCAAGTGAGCCTGAAGGATTTCCGCGGAAAATGGGTTGTGCTGTATTTCTATCCCAAGGACGGGACGCCGGGATGCACCATCGAGGCCCACAACTTTCAGCGCGACCAGCCCCAGTACTTGCAGCGCAACGCGGTCGTGGTAGGCGTGAGCGTTGACACCACCGATTCCCATAAAGAGTTCTGCTCCAAGGAAGGCCTGAATTTCAAACTGCTGGCCGATACCGAGCACAAAGTGGTGAAGCAGTATGACTCCACCATGGATTACAAGGGCGTGGAAATTGCCGCCCGCAACACTTTCATCATCGACCCGCAGGGCAAGATCCAGCGGGCTTACACCAGCGTGAATCCCAACCAGCACAGCCAGGAAGTGCTGGCCGCCCTGGACGAGTTACAGAAAAGCGCTTCCGGGTCGAAGTAGTTTCTGGCTGGGCCCATCAGTGAGCAGGTTTTATTGCTGCCTTGCTCGACCCAGAAATGTGTTTAAAAGCCACCTTGAGCCAGCGGCTCTATCGCCGAGGCGTTTGGCCCGGTCGACGCTTAAACTGGCTACATGAATGTCCAGCCCGATCAGCTCCCGCATCGCGAGTTTTACCGCATTCTCATCAGCGCTGTCGCGCCGCGTCCCATCGCGTGGGTCTCCACGCTCCACCATGGTTGCCTGAACCTGGCGCCCTTTTCCTTCTTCAACGTGCTATCGGCCAAGCCGCCCCTTCTCGGTTTTTCACCTTCGCTGCGCCAGGTCGACGAGCAGCCGGCTCCCAAGGACACGCTGCGTAACATCCGCGAGACGGGTGAATTTGTGGTGAACGTCGTCACCTTCGCTGTGGCCGAAGCCATGAACCTCAGCAGCGGGGACTACGACAGCTCGGTCGACGAGTTTGCGCTCGCCAAGCTGACCACCCGGCCATCCCAGGTTGTGCGCCCGCCCCAGGTGGCGGAATCCCCGATTAGTTTCGAATGCCGGCTCAACCGGATCATCGATTTTGGGACCGAGCCCCCGAGCGGAAGCCTGGTCATGGGAGAAATCGTCTGCGTTCACCTGGAGGAGAGTGTTCTGAAAGACGGACGTCTCGATCCCGATGCCCTCGACCTGATCGGACGCATGGGTGGCATGCAATACTCGCGCACCACTCCACGTTTCGAGATGAAGCGTCCGGAAGTGGGGCGCCCAGGACTTCCAGCCCCCAAAAAATAAGGTTTGCCTGATTCGGAACCTTGGAAGGCCCAGCAGTCTGAGGTGGGCTTTTGCTTTGCAAAAGACGGCCGAGCTTCGCTCGGCTGGACGGCTGAGGACATCTGTCCCTACATGCTTCGTAGAAGTCAGCCGCTCTAGTCGAGGTCGATCTTTTCAAACCCCAGACCTTGCAACAGGCTGGTAACGGTCGAAGTTGCGTTCTGCTGGGCGTTCCGTAAAATACCGTCGGCCAGGGCAGCGGCCAGCAACTGGCGCTCGGCCTCCTGGCGCACTTGCGTTTCCAGATTTGGATCCGTGGGCACCAGCAGCCCTGTCTGCCGCGAATACACTCGGGTCTTGGAACTGTCGAGCCGCGTGCTGAACACCTGCGCCGGGGGAAGATGCAGGCGAACCTGCCTGCCTTCCACTTGGACATCACCCGGCTGGAGGCTGGAAAAATAGATCCCGGCAACAACTTCTCCGTGGACCAGGAGCAACAGGCGATCGCCCGCCAGAAAATCCGGAAAGATGGGGTTCTCCTTGGCGCCGCTCACTATTTTGTCCATGGTGTAAACCACGGTCTCGAGCCGCTGCAGCCGCTGGATGCGATCGACCACCGTGGGCTGGCTTACATCCAGGCTGAGAGTTCGGCCCGTAACCGCCGACCAAAAGCGACCCAACAAAGCCGGTCCCGAATTTCGCGAGAGCAGCAAAAAGCCACCCAGGCCAAGTAGAAGCGCGCCCAGGACCAGGCCAATGACCAGCCCACCCATTACGGTCAGCGAAGATCGGGCCGCCTTTGGAGAGTCAGGCATGAGGAAAGGTTATCACCGGCCAGTGTGGAGCGGACACCAGGGAGTGTCCGCCCCACACTTACTGCAAATAAATGGTTTCTGGCCGGATATTTCGGGCTGCGCCGATGCCCGATGCAACGAAAAGGTTGCATTTTTAGGTCGTACCGAGGTAAGATGCACCTTGGACGCAGCAGTAAGCGTTTAACTCGTCGCTGTAACGCCCTTTCTTCCAAACGGTTCAAAATGTGGCCCGGTAGTATGCGTGGGGTGATCCCATCTCGCCTCGCAACAGGTTCGGAGAAAACCTTATGGCGTGGTACGCGTATTGCATCACTGAGCAACAGACCCTAGCCAACGGCATCCGCTCTCGTCGTCCTTCCCTGGTGGAAGGGGTTCAAGGAGTCAACGGAGCCTCAGTTCTGGCCTATCCCAGCGGCGAATTCAACATAGTGGTAAGCGAATACGAGCGCGATAACGTGCAGTTTGGGGAGAAAAACGTCCTCGAGCATGCCCGGGTCGTGAGTGTGTGTTTCCGCAGTGGAACGGTATTGCCCTTCCGCTTTGGAACGATTTTCGACACTGACGACGCCTTGCGGCATGCAGTACGGTCCAACCGGCGAACCTTTGGCCAGAGTGTGGCTCGCCTGCGGGGCAAGGCGGAGATGCACCTGAAACTGCGGGTTAAAGACGGTTCCCTGCGCGAAGCCATGGCCGAGATCGTTCTGCCGGACACGGTAGGCGGTGATTATCTGATCAAGCTGCGGGAAAAGGCTTCCCAGGACCGTGAACGTCGGACCAAGGCCCGCGCCCTCTCGGTACAAGTCCATAAGTTATTCAATCCGCTCGAAGAAGAGATCAGTTGTAAGCGGGTCGATTCCGACGGAATGTTGATCGACATCGCCCACCTGATTGACTCCAAATCCATTGAAAAATATCAGAACCGCTACAGCAGTGCGGCCAAGCAGTTGAAAAACTGCGAACTGGCCATCAGCGGGCCCTGGCCGCCTTATCACTTCCTGCCCGGCAAGCTGCGCATGGTGGCTGGCAACTCTTAGGCGCGCTCTCGAGCTTCGGATATTCCAGTTGGCATCTGGGGTTCGGAAGGTCGAGGTCGCCCTCTGTGCAGTGAATGTGCAGGATTCTGCATTTCAACTTTGATCCTCAGCCTGTGATTTTCTTGTGCAGTCCTCAGAGACGTCCCCTAAATGCATAGTTCACAGTGGTTTGCCGGGGGACAGGAGGTTTGCGTCCAGGATCAGTGGTTTTGGTTGCGCAAATGCTGTTAAGCAAGTCACCAAAAGAGGCCGCTGACAAAGAAATGACCTTCTCTCTCTCTATTTTTCGCCATCTCTCTTGTTGCCGTTCCGGCCGCCGGATCGGCGCTCCGCTTCGCCATTCCTGACTCAACCTTCCACTTTGCCTCTTTTAATTGGCCCCAGCAATGGGGCCATTTTTTTGGCCGGTCAGGAACGGTGCTGCGCCCCGTCGGGACCCGCAAGCCCAAGAAGGGCGCGCCCCCAGCCCAGGCCGAGCAGTGAGCATTCTATTCGGTGTGGGACTTTTCCATTCCCGGGGAGACAGAGGAAGTAGCTCACACGAAGAAATAGTGGGCTGCCCGCGGAGTTGCAGCTTAGAGGATTTTCTTTCCGAATGCCGACTGCGCCAGTTCGACTGCCAGGTCCGCGGTGCGATTGTGCTCGTCAATCACCGGATTCACTTCGACGATCTCAAAACTCAGCATGCGTCCGTGATCAGCGATGATTTCCATGGCCAGGTGGGCTTCGCGATAAGTCGCGCCGCCGCGCACCGGAGTGCCCACGCCAGGCGCGTCTTCCGGATCAATCCAGTCCATATCGAGGGAAACATGATAGCCGGCAGTACCGCGCCCGGCCATGCGCAGCGCCTCTTCCATCACGGTACGCATGCCGCGCTCATCGATATCGCGCATGGTGAAGACGCCGATGCCGGCGCGACGAACATTCTCTTTTTCGATGGCATCAATGTCACGCACCCCCACCAGCACACAGTTTTCCGGCCTTACCTTGGGTGAGAAGTTGAAGATGTTGGCCAGCTCGGGAGGTCCCAGCCCCATGGTCGCGGCCAGGGGCATGCCGTGGACGTTCCCGCTGGGCGAACTCTCGGGCGTATTGATGTCGGTGTGGGCGTCAATCCAGATCAATCCGATTTTCTGGTTCTGGCGACGATAGAACTCCGCCACCCCGGCCACCGTGCCCGCCGCCACGGAGTGGTCCCCGCCGAGCACCAGTGGAATCTTGCCCGCCTCCAGGGTCTTGATCACCATCTCGGCATGCTTGGTGCAGGTGGCGGTAATTTCCTTCAGATACTTGGCGTGTGAGTCGCCTTCCTTCTTCTGCTCCGCGAGAGCGACGGAAACATTTCCCGCATCCTCGACCACATGCCCGAGAGCCTCGAGGCGCGCCTCCAGCCCGGCCACCCGAACCGCCGAGGGGCCCATGTCCACGCCGCGGCGCGACTGTCCCAGGTCGAGTGGAACCCCGATCACCCGAATTTTTTTGGGAACGATGCTGGACGAAGATGTGGTCGTCGCGGTCATAGATTGGTCAGAACGGCTTTGCCGGCTCGCTCCGCCTGGTTGGAGTTTTTATACCCAGTTGTCAGTCACAAGTTCCCAGTTCTCGGTTCGTCCCGGGTGCGCGCTTTAGAAGCAGTCCACCTGCTGATTATGGGTACAACCGATTCAACATCCGCGGAAACGGAATCGTCTCCCGCACATGCTCTAATCCGCAGATCCACGCCACGACCCGTTCAATTCCCATGCCGAAGCCGCCATGCGGCACGCTGCCGAATTTGCGCAGGTCAAGGTACCACTTGAAAGCCTCTTGGGGAAGGCCGTGTTCGTTTATCCGCTGCAGCAGAAGATCGTAAGAGGCCATACGCTGCGAGCCGCCGACGATCTCGCCATAACCTTCGGGCGCCAGCACGTCCACGCACAAGGCCAGTTCCGGCCGCTGCGGGTCGGGCTCCATGTAGAACGCTTTTACCTTCGCCGGATAGCGATGCACCATGACCGGCTTGTCGAATTGCGATGAGATGTAGGTCTCATCGGGCGATCCCAGATCGCCGCCCCATTCGAAATTACTTTCCAGAACGCCCTTCGCGTGAGCTTCCTGCAAGAGCTTCACTGCTTCGTCGTAAGCGATGCGCGGAAACGGGGCCTCAATCTTTTCCAGTTTTGTGACATCGCGGCCGATGACTTGCAGATCGCTGCGACGCTTTTCCAGGCAGCGCTTCACCAGAAAGCTGATCAGGCCTTCAGCCAGATCCATGAGGTCGTCGAGTTCAGCGTACGCGACCTCGGGTTCGACCATCCAGAATTCGGTGAGATGCCGGCGCGTCTTGGACTTTTCCGCACGGAACGTGGGCCCGAACGAATAAACTTTGCCCAGCGCCATGGCCGTGGCCTCGATATAAAGCTGCCCGGACTGGGTGAGAAATGCCTGCTCATCAAAGTAATCTACCGGGAACAGAGTGGACGTACCCTCACAGGCGGCCGGAGTAAGAATGGGCGGATCGGTCAGGGTAAAACCACGCTCATCAAAAAAATCACGCACCGCCTTGATGATTTCCGCCCGCACCCGCAGGATCGCCGCCTGCCGCTGGGACCGCACCCACAGGTGACGGTGTTCCATCAGGAACTCGACCCCGTGTTCCTTGGGCGAAATCGGGTAAGGATCGCTCTCGGAAACCCGCTGCACCACCTGCACTCCCGACACGTCCAGCTCATATCCCCCGGGCGCCCGCTTGTCGGCCCGGACCTTGCCTTCGACAATCACGCTCGACTCCTGGGTTAGGCCCTTTACCGCGTCGAACACTTCGGGGGCAACCGCGTTTTTCGGCACCACCCCTTGAATCACGCCCGTGCCATCACGAAATTGAGGAAAGAGCAGTTTCCCGCTCTCCCGCAGGTTGTAGAGCCAGCCCTGAATGGTTACCGTCTGGCCCTCGTGCCGGCCGACATTGGAAATCGTGGTGACAGGTGAGGACATAAGATTCGAAGTAGGGCCAGCGCTACAATTCCAGGCTTGCGAATGTCTCTTTCATTTTCTCCAGAGGATTCACCTTCTCGTCGGCTTCGATTTCGAGCAACAGGGGCGGTGTATGCGGCGCCGAGCGCAGCAATTCCATGGCTTGTTTCCAGTCGATGGTTCCCGCTCTCGGCCACAGATGGGAGTCGCGGTCGCCGGCATTGTCGTGCACGTGGGTGGAGTGAATATGGCCTTTCAGGATTTCGAACGCCTCGGCCACATTGCTCATGATATGGGCATGGCCGAGGTCGAAGCATATTCCCACATCATCGAAGTGGGTGATCTGGATGAACTCCACCAGTTTGTCCGGGGTGCACAGTTCGTTGGGAATATTTTCCAGCAGGATACGCACGCCCAGCGGCTTGGCAAAGGCGCGCAAGTGTTCGATCGAAGTCATGGCCGCTTCGAACTTGCGGTCGTCAAACGACTCGCCGCTGGTCCCCATATGCTGCACCAGAAAGCGAAAAGGGATTTGCTCAGCCACTTCGATGGCGCGCTTGATTTCATCCATGGCTTCGATCCGCTGGGCCCGGTCAAGGGCGGCCACGTTTACCGGCGGTGAGCCGCCGCGTCCCCACTCGTAGTCCGCGTACAGGGGCGAATGAACAGAGTGAAGAGGAACACCGCTGTTCTGGAACCAATCCGCAATTTCGCGCACATGCTGTTTGCGATTGGCGTAATCGAGATGCTGCCGTGCCGCGAAAATCTCGATCGCCTGTGCCCCGCCCCGTACCAACCCGTCCAGCAGGCCGGGATGCAGCCGCTCTTTCACGTATACGAATGTTGACATCGCCTTAAGCATGGTTAGGTTTGTCTGACCCGTGTGGGACGGACACTCAAAAGCCCGCAAAAGCAACCTGGACACAAAACCAAAACCAAATTCAACTGCGGCGGACAAGAGTGTCCGCCCCACAGCTGCTAGAAGCCGAGCGCTCTGCCGTTGTGCCGCGGATCGCTGGCACCCAGGCGGTCTCCACGTTTGGGGTCGATCATGATGCACTCCCCATCGCTCCAAATATTTTTCTTCTCGACCTTGTGGCCCATGCCCTCCAGCTGCCCGGCAATCTCGGCAGGAAATGCCCCCTCCAGGTAGCTGACATCGGGCAGCCACTGATGATGAAAACGGGGAGCGTTTACCGCTTCCTGAATATTCATGCCGTAGTCGACCACTCCCATCAGGATATTGGCCACCGTAGTAATGATACGCGGGCCGCCGGGAGAACCGAGCACCAGGAAAAGCTTGCCGTCTTTCAGTACAATAGTGGGCGTCATGGCGGAGAGCGGCCGCTTGCCGGGTCCAATCGAATTGGCCGGACCCTGAATCAGTCCGAACATGTTCGGCACTCCCTGCTTGGAGGCGAAATCGTCCATTTCGTCGTTCAAGAGAAAACCCAGGCTGCCCGCGACCACGCGTGAACCGAAGTTGTCATTCAGCGTGGTGGTCACCGCCACCGCGTTTCCCTCCGGATCTACTACGGAGTAGTGAGTGGTGTGGTTTGGCTCCGCTGCCGCCCGGGCGGGAGGATGTGACGCAGCATATTGTTCGAGTTCGCTGAAGATGGCGGGCCGACTCAGACTCTTGCTGCTGGTGGCGTGCGCGGGGTCGATCGATTCCCGCCAGGCCGCGCCATAGCGCTTGTCGATGAGCTGGGCCACGGGAATTTTAGAAAAGTCGGGATCGCCCATGAACTCCGCACGATCGAAGAAGGCCCGGCGGAAAGCTTCCAGAGTCAGATGGACGGCCTTGGCCGACCGGCCTCCGAGTTTCCCCAGGTCATAGCCTTCGAGAATATTCAGGATCTCGATCAGCGCAGTGCCGCCGGACGAGGGCGGAGGCGAACTAATAATCTCGTACCCGCGATACGATCCGCGCACCGCTTCCCGCTCTTTCACTTCATAGTGCGCCAGGTCATCAAGCGTGATCAGGCCGCCGCCCTTCTGCACGGAGGCGGCCAGTTCGCGCGCCATGTCTCCATGATAGAGATCGTCAGGATTCGCGGCGATCCGTTTCAAAGTACGCGCCAGCTCAGGTTGTTTGAACACGTCGCCGGGCCTGTAATAATTTCCGTCGCGCTGGAAGATGCGCCGCGACTCGGGAAAATCGGCCAGGTGGTCATCCTCCCGGAAATCCATGACCTCTTCGGGAGCCAGAGCAAACCCTTCTTCCGCCAGCTTGATGGCCGGGGCCATGACTTGCGCGAGTGACAGTTTGCCGTATTTCCTCTGCGCATACACCATGCCGGCCACTGACCCGGGCACTCCAATCGCCTTGTAACCGACGATGCTGGCGTCCTCAATCACATTTCCCTTGGCGTCGAGATACATGTTGGCTGTGGCCGCTGCCGGCGCTTTCTCGCGATAGTCGACGAAGTGCGTCTTGCCGTTCGCCAGACGGATCAGCATGAAGCCGCCGCCGCCCAAATTTCCCGCCTGCGGATGCACCACCGCCAGGACAAAACCAACAGCGACGGCCGCATCCACCGCGTTGCCGCCGGACTTCATCACCTGCACTCCGGCGCGCGAGGCCAACGCATGCATGCTGGCCACCATGGCGCGAGGCGCCTCCACCGGGACCAGACGGGCCCCGAAGCTTCGCGGTACGCCTGACACCAGGATCAGCAGAATAAAGAGCAGCAGAATGAATGGTTTGCAATGCAATCGCATGAGGTTGGGACTGCTAGAGGCTAGCCCAGCGGGAGAGCGGGAGTCAAATCATGGGAAAGGCCGAGCTCGGAACCGTGCTACGAAAGCTCATCGACACGCGAGTCCATCGCGCCACAAAATCACCCTGATTCGCAGATGCGCTTCGTCTGCCGCCTCTTGCCTGGTCCGGTCAGCTAATTTGGACTTGAGGTAAATAAGACCGCGGGCATGGACGGGGGAGATACAGGCGGCCCAGCCGGCAGAGCGGAGCGATCGACAAACTGGGGTACGCTGAGGCCGGGCATGGGAGTTCCAGCGAAGAGACGCCGACACGGCTTGGCCAGCCAACGCGCCCATCGTCCTGACCAGGAGACGCGCGCGCTGTCGGTCGCGATGCCGGTGTCGGCATACATCTGGCGATAAATCTTGGAAATCAGCACGAACGCCAGCCGGCCGCGGCTGGACTTGATGAATCGGGACCGCTTCCAGATAGAACCCAAACTGTAGAAACTGTCCCACACCGCCTGAGTCCGGGAGCGGATTTCCTCGGCGGTCATGACCGGATGGTCCCAATAGAGCTTGGGACGAAGCGCTTGCGGAATGAGCCAGCGCCGGGTGAGCGGCACGCCCGCAACCGTGGGAGGGTCAGCGCCCAAGCCTTTTTCCCAGCGATCAAAGTCCACGGTTCCCGGGTAGGGACTCAAGGTCACGAACTGGGCAAAGGTGAGATCAGCGCTGATCGCGGCCGTGGCCGTGGCATCAAAGGTTTCGGGACGGTCGCTGGGCAGGCCGAAAATGAACGATCCGAGCACATGCACGCCATGGCTGCGAAAAACCTTCAGGCGCTCGATTAAGTGCTCACCCGAAAAATTGAAATCTTTGTAGACATCTTTCAAGCCGGCGGGCGTGACCGCTTCAACTCCGACCAGGGCTCCCTTGATGCGCGCCGCTTTCATGGCATCGAGGAAGGCGGTGTCTTCGGCCGCCTCCATGGTGATCTGAGTGAAGAAAACCATGTCGTCGGGAAGTTGGGCCAGCCGCGCCATCAGTTCAAACCTCTCTGCCCGCAGGGCTTCGAGTTCAGTCAGACGTGCGGCGTTCTTCTGCAGCCGGGCCAGATTCAGATCGGTCAGGGTGACGGGATAGAAATTGTCATCGGCGAGCGCAATGAAGCGGAACCCGAGGCGGCGCAACTGGACCACTTCTTCGATAACCGCATCCGAGGCGCGCTGGCGAGGACGCTGGCCATCGGTGCGCCAGACCGAGCAGAACGAGCAATGCTTGGGACAACCGCGCACCGTCTGTACCGATGCCCACATGTAGCTCTTGCGCGGAATCAGTTCCCAACGGGCGGGAACGAAATCGCTGGCTTCGATCTTGCCGCCCAGATAGAGCGGCAGCGGAGTGCCCTTCTGGCAGTCGGCCAGCGCCACCGGCCAGGCTACGTCGCCATCCCCCTGGACTACGGAATGCGCTCCGCCCAACTGACGGGCTTCTTCGGGATAAAGGGTGGCGTGGATTCCGCCGAAAATTACGTAGGCCCCCCGGGTTCGGGCCTGGGTCCCGATTTCGTAGCCGCGCAGCGCATTGGCGGTGTGGATGCTGATGCCCACGACGTCGCCGGCCTGAATGCGCTCGGGGTCCAGCGGGCTTAGAGTTTCATCCACCAGAATGGGGTCGCCGAAGCCTCTTGGGGTAGCGCCCGCAAGCACGTATTGCCAACGAGGAGTGATGACCGCGGTGCCGAACGACACGTGGCTTGGGTTAATCAGATGAACATTCACGCCCAGTGCTCCTTAATTACTGCGGATTTCTCCGAACAGTTCACGAGTCACTAGCGGAACACGTTTCCACGTTCGTTGTGTTCTTGGTGAGACGCGCGATCTACTTGCGCTTTACAGAATTGGGAGCCCAGCCAACGCCTTCTGCCTGGCAGGATTGGAAGGCAGGAGACTGAGGAGAATATGATGCACTGCCCCGATGACCCCGGAGGGCAGCTTAGGCCATGAGGGCGAAGGTGTCAAGCATTTCATTGACATCGGAGAGTGGCAAAGTTTGAACTTATTCCAAAATTGTGACGAATGAACTCCGCCCTGCCCAGATCCAGCCACGGAGTGCCTGGCCGAAGAGTTACCCCTTAGCGGGGGCTCTGGGGGGAATCTCGGCATAGCCAGGCGTGGCCTGCGCGAGATTGTGATCGAGTGAAGCCTGGACGTCGCGGATGGACCAGCGAATCCCGCCGCCAAGCAGATTCAGGAAAAATGGATTCGACCAGTTTTCCGGCCGGTCGCCTATGGCGGTATAGAAGACGCGGCCTTGACCATGCATCCTCGCCCAGGTTGCGGGATAGGGAGCGCGCTGGTAAGGTTCGCCTTTCATGCCCCGGGTATCGAGCGCGAGAATCACGTGCAGATCAGGGGCGAAATCCTTGAGCGAATACCACTCTTCCGTGAGACTCACCGGCGAAGTCACGCCTTCGAGGCCGGGAAATTTCGCGTCTTTCACGATAAGGTCGGCGGCCTGCAGCCGGGGAGTGCTGCCGTGAGTGATGAACTCGCCGCCCAGCATGCGCAGATAGGGATCGGCATTCTCGCCGTGAGCGATGTAACGATTGGACAGATCTTTGGGGTCGGGCTGAGTGTGAAAAGTGTCGGCGGCGGCATGGACTCCTACGAAGCCCAGCCCGCCATGGACCGCGTCCAGCAGCGCCTGCTTGCCGGCCGGAGACATAGGTGGATTCCCATCCGTCCCAGTCGTGGTCAGATCGCCGGTGGTGAAGAACAGGAGCGCGGCGTTTTTCTTAAAATCGCCCGAATCAAAGATGCGTCCGTCCTTGGAGGCGGTCACCTCAAAGCCGTGCTGCTCTCCCAGGGTCTTGACGGCCCGTTCCAGAATGCTGGGGCGTCCGCCAGGAGTTTTCACCACTTCGTGTTCGAAGCCGGAGGACTTGGTGAAAACCAGCACCGATTTTTTCTCGGCGGCGAGAAGGTCCTTCGACAAAGCGATTCCGGCGCCGGCGATGGCGCTGGCCTGGAGAAACTGACGGCGGTTGACGAATGCAATCATGCAATTGCCTTTCATATGGTCGTGGGAATGGCGACCCCGAAACATAGTAGACCGCGATCCGCTTTGACTCAACCGGTGGAAATTCGCTTGCTCTGATTGCGAAGGCGATTTTCCCTGAGGAATCGGAAGCGGTATACTCGCGTGCCGAAATCCATCCGTCCCCGATCGGAAGCATTGTTTGGAGGACCCTTAAGAGGAGAACCATGAGACGCACAGACCTGGCATTATTACTGCTCTTTCTGTCGACCGTAACCGGCTGGGCTCAGCCCCAACCGGCTTCGGCAGCGCAGCCGCAAACCCCTGCGGTCATATCCAGTCCCGAGGTCCACGCCGACAACAGCGTTACCTTCCGGTTTCGAGATCCGAATGCGCATGAGGTTATGCTGGCGCTGGAGGGCGCGAAGCCAGCGCCCATGCAGAAGGACGATCAGGGAGTCTGGAGCTTGACCACCGGGCCGCTGACGCCGGATTTCTATGGCTACTCGTTTGTGGCCGACGGCGTCGGCCTGATCGACCCTTTTAATCCCTTGCTGAAACCCAACCTGCTGCACACGCAGAGCCAGGTGCACGTCCCCGGGCCAAGCTCGTTGCCGTGGGAGATCAACGACGTGCCCCACGGCCTGGTCCATCATCATTTCTATAAGTCTGGAGTGGTGGGCGATCAGCGGGACTTCTACGTTTACACGCCGCCCGGCTACGATCCTCGGGCGAAGCGAAGCTATCCGGTGCTGTACTTGCTGCATGGCTTCAGCGATGACGCCAGCGGATGGACGGCGGTGGGACGGGCAAATATCATCCTCGACAATCTGATCGCGCAGGGCAAGGCCAAGCCCATGGTGGTGGTGATGCCTCTGGGATATGGCGCGCCGGAGATCGTGACGCGGGGGCTGGGAGCGTTCGCTACTGATCTTCGCAAGAAAAACTACGACCGGTTCATCCAGGCGCTGTTCACCGAGGTCATGCCCCAGGTAGAAGCGACCTACAAGGTGTCCAAGGACCGAAACTCGCGCGCGATTGCGGGACTGTCAATGGGAGGCGCCGAGTCTCTGCTTACCGGATTAAATAATCTGGACAAGTTTGCCTGGATTGGTGCTTTCAGTTCAGGAGGCATTACTGAGGATTTTGACGCGGAGTTTCCGGGGCTGGACGCCAAAGCCAATGACAAGCTGCACCTGCTTTGGATTGCCTGTGGGACCGACGACCATCTTATCGAGCTGAACCGCAAGCTGCGGGCCTGGCTGGAGTCCAAGGGCGTTCACAACACGGGCATTGAGACCCCGGGCATGCATGCCTGGATGGTCTGGCGCCGCAATTTGGTGGATTTCAGCGGGTTGCTGTTTCGGTAGGAAGACGGTGGTCAGTCTTTAGTGGTCAGTCTTCGGTTCTCAGTCGTCGGTCTTTGCTCTTCGGCGACGGGCCTTGATCGCGAAGCCAGTCCTTACCGGGGCTGAAGGCCTGCTTCGCCCGAAACCAGAGCTTTCCGCAACTGCGAAGTCGGGCCCTTCCTCGCAGAACGTTACTCACGCAAGCCCCTTACCCGACGGGGTTTAGCCTTCCACCTCGGGGCACGACGTACAGCCACTTCCGTAATCTCCTACTCTTTATGGGCCCGTTCCATACTGGGACAGCACATACGTAGGCATCTCAATCATCTCTGAATGGCGCCCTCCCCCGTCAATACGCGTCGCTGGAAGCGAAAGCAGATCGACCTCCAGGTCCTGGTTGTTCTGCGCGACGGGGAATCCAAAGTATTCGTGCCCGGACGGCTGATTGAAATCAGTCAGGGTGGCCTCGCCCTGTACGCCGGAATCAACCTTCAGCCCGGAGACCCGCTCGAGGTTGAGCTGCCGGCACCCTATTCACGGGTCAGAGGGACGATTCGCAGCCGGGACGGCTATTGCTTTGGCGTGGAGTTCCTGAGTTCGCTCTCAGCGGCCGCGCGGCCAGCCAGCCGCAATCTGGCACTTTTCCAGCAAAGACATGAGGCTTATCTCCGGGAAAACGAAGAGGAGATCAACCGCTTGCAGAAAGAGGTTGCATCGATGCGGCGGGCGGCCCTGCTGGCGGACGAGATCAAGAAGTTGTAAGTAAGAGCGCCGGTGGAAGAGCCGCGAACCCCATAGGGGCAGATGTCCTCATCTGCCCGGCGGAGCTAAGCTCCGCTATTTTTTCGCCCGCATGCAAAACTGTCGAGCTTCGCTCGACAAGGCAGATGAGGACATCTACCCCTACGGGGTTCGCGGTAGATTGAGAACCAGCGTGAGGTCTGGATCTTTGCTGGCGACAGAGATATCGCTGCAGTTGTTCAGCACCCAATCCGCGCCCGCGGCCCTTAGTTCGGAATCCTTCACCGTGGTGCGGAAGGCGATGACTGTGGCGCCGGCTGCCTTGCCCGCGCGGATGCCGGCGGGCACATCTTCAACTACAACGCAGTCTCCGGCTGGGTACCCCAGGACGGAAGCACCCTTCAAGTAAGGTTCGGGATGCGGTTTGCCATTCTTGATGTCGTTTGAAGTCACCATGAGCGCGGGGACGGGCAATCCGGCGGCCCGAAGGCGGGTTTCGGCCAGGGGGCGAGTGCAGGAGGTCACGATGGTCCAGCGATCCGGGGGCAACTCGGAGAGCAGTCGCAAGGCCCCGGGAAGGAGCACGATGCCTTCCAGATCTTCCATTTCCCGGCGTTCGACCTCGCGGTTTTCGGCTGCGTGATCGGCCTCTGGCAAGTATTCGCGCACCGTGGTGAGGCTGGGACGGCCGTGCGCGCGCGCGATCACCTGCTCCGGATCAAAGCCGTGCTCGACCGCCCAGCGATGCCATACCCGAGCCACAACACGGGTGGAGTCGATCAGGACACCGTCGAGGTCGAACAATATTGCCGCGCAGCGAATTTGAGGCATGCTATGGAACCGGCCGCCGAACCACCGGTTTTCACGGGCGGAATCTAAAAAAGTATACCGGAAACTTGGACCCCGCTCCGGAATGGGAGTGGCTCAGCGTGATGGCAGGGCGCCGGTACAGAACTGTCATCCCGAGCGCAGTCGAGGGACCTTGAGTTCGGCATGCGTCACCAGGAACGTGTCCTCCATATGGAATCTGCACTCTCTCGATCGGAAAACACAAGGTCCCTCGACTGCGCTCGGGATGACAGTGTGTGGGGTTCGGCCGCTCCCGGCGAGGCCTTTACGTCTTGTGAGTAATTCAGCCCGCGCTGCCGGCGGCGGCAGCTTTTTTGGCGGCGCCGGTTTTTTGAGCGGCGGTGTCGGCTTTGCCCTTGTCGGCCAGCATTTTGTGAATCTTGCGCCGGAGATCGGCAGGAGTGAACGGCTTCTGGATAAACGACACGCCTGGAACCAGCATGTCCGACCGGACAAACTCGCCGCTATATCCGGTCATGTAGAGTATTTTCATTTCCGGGCGCAGGGAACGGACTTGTTTGGCCAGGGCGGCGCCGTTCATTCCAGGCATAATCACGTCCGTCACCAGCAGATCGATGACGCCTTTTTGCTGGTCGACGATGCGCAAAGCTTCCTGGCCTTCCGGCGCTGACAACACGTTGCATCCGGATGCGCTCAAGGCTTGGCAAATCAAGTCACGCAGTGCTTTGGCGTCTTCGACGACCAATACCGTTTCTCCTGAAAAAGAAAGTTCGGCAGTGTCTTTGCCGGGTTCGACGGCGGCGCCCGCCTGGGCCTCGGCCGGAAGATGGATCTGGAAAGACGAGCCGCGGCCCGGCGTGCTTTGGACTTCGATAAAGCCGCTGCTCTGCTTGACGATTCCATAGACCGTTGCCAGGCCCAGACCAGTTCCTTTACCCACGGCTTTGGTGGTGAAGAATGGTTCGAATATGTGGGTCTGGGTTTGCTGGTCCATACCGGTCCCGGTGTCGGTCACCTCCAGCAGCACGAAGCGGCCGGGCGACACTTCCGGGCCCGCCTGAGGAGCGCGTTTCTCGACATTTTTGGTCTGGATGCGCAGCTTTCCGCCATTCGGCATGGCGTCGCGCGCGTTGACCACCAGATTCAGCACAATTTGCTCGATCTGTCCGGGGTCGGCCTTGACGCGATCGAGCTGGGGATCGAGAACAAACGAGAATTCAATGTTCTCCTTGATCAGGCGCCGCAGCATTTTGTCCAGGTTACCGACGGTCTGGTTGATGTTCAGGACCACGGGCTCAACCACCTGCTGACGGCTCAGCATCAGGAGCTGGCGAGTCAGGGAGGCGGCGCTGTTCCCGGCTTGCTTGATCTGCTCGAGACCGCGGCGGTCGGTATCGGGGAGATCGAGACGTTCGAGCAGCAGATCGCTGTAGCCGTTGATCACAGCCAGCAGGTTGTTGAAATCGTGGGCTACGCCGCCGGCCAGAAGCCCAATGGCTTCCATTTTCTGGGATTGCTGCAAGAGCTTTTCCGACCGGGCCAGGGCGTCCTGGGCAGTTGCCTTTTCGGCTTCGGCGCGATTGAGCACGAATGCCAGGATCCAGATCAGGGCCATGAATAGCACGATCTGGACCACCACCAGAGAGGCGATGCCCAGCCGCACATCGCCCGAAAAGAACTTGCTTTGAATGCAGACGGCCCCCAACAACGCGGGAGCAAGGGCTGCAACGGGGAGCAGTTTGCGGGCGAGCCAGCCCCCAGGGTAAGAGTTGGTCAGCACGGACATCAGGCCCAGGTCAGGACAACAAAACAAAACAGAAATAGAACCGACCAGGAATCCAACACCGGTGTGAAGCGCCATCGAAGTGTAGGCGATGGATCCGTACAGCACCGGCACACCGTACAGGTATCCAATGATGGCGAAAAGAGCGCTTAGCCCGGTGATGGCCGCAAGCGCCTGGGAAAGTTTCGTCCGCGTCGGGGAGATCGCCAGCAGCAAAACACTGATCCCGGCAAGACAAAAATTGACTGCCGTAATGTGGGCCATCCTGCCGGGATAGGGTGATGGCATCAAGTCCTGGAAGAGCAACTGGTCGATCCGGAGATCAAAGTGGAACAGGTATTCCGACAATGTGAGCAGTCCCGCCAGGATGACCACGATGGCGGCGGCGGCACACCAGAGTTGGGCCCGGCGGGTCTTTCCGGACCGGGTCAACAGGAACAGAGCCATGCCGAGAAACAGGAAGCCAATGGCAGTGTTCGGCTTCATGGTGACGCGCCCGGGCAGCACCCTGGTGAGCCATCCCACATGCCAAAGCCAACCGAGCAACACTGAAGCTCCCAGAAGGAACAACAGCACGCCACCCCAACGGGCGATCGTCCGGTAGGTCGTGTACGGATCCTGGTTCATCGCACTCATTCGCAAGCGGTCGATCCTCAAGTCGCCCAGAACAAGGCGCAGTCTGACTGTCGGCGGCGCCCCTGAATGCCCGGAATTGCGGATGGTCTCGCCGGGGGTGGGCAGCCGCCCCTTCATAGTGTCTATGCTTCGCCCGGCAATAAAAGAGTACAAAGGTAACGAAAGGCCCGTGGCCAGGCGAGCCAGGCGGCTTCGGGCGGGAGCTGAGCTAAGCCCAGGCTTTCGTGATCCTTGGTGATTGACTCTCCCGGATGTCAGGAGGACAGAAATGTCCCAGACCGTACGGAGCTACTGCGGCCAACCGCAGCCGACCGCTTCTGGCTGGTTTCCGGAGTCAGAACCCTCCGCTAGATAACTTTCTTGTGAAAGACTTTCAGTTCCTTGGGAATGATGAATACCGTTTCCTCTTTAGTGAGCTGAAGTTCCTGGAATTTTTCCTGGGACATTTCGACCTGGACCGGAGCTCCCGACTCGCTCAGCGCTTCGATTTTCACCAAAGGACCGGCGGAATTGATGTGTTTGATAGTGGCTCGAAAATTGCTCCCGCCGTTGGGCTGGCGCTGAATCTCCAGCAGGTGGGGGCGCACATAGACGAGTTCTCCCGTGGCCGCGTCGTGGATGGCGGGCGTTTCCTCGTCGATCCGGCCGTGAAACAGGTTCACGTTGCCGAGAAAGTTGTAAACGAAGGGTGTGAGTGGGCGATGGTAAACCTCGTCCGGGCTGCCGACCTGTTCGATGCGCCCCTCGTTCATCACCGCGACCCGGTCGGAAACTTCCAAAGCCTCTTCCTGGTCGTGGGTAACGAAAACGCTAGTGATGTGGACTTCATCGTGCAGCTGCCGCAGCCAGCGGCGTAATTCCAGCCGGACTTTTGCATCCAATGAGCCGAATGGTTCGTCGAGCAGCAGGACGCTGGGCTCGACCGCCAGGGCGCGGGCCAGCGCGACCCGCTGGCGCTGGCCTCCGGAGAGTTGGGCAGGATACCGGCCAGCCAGATTCTTCAGCTGGATCAGCCGGAGCAACTCGTGGACCTTGGCGTAAATTTGTTGTTTCGACGGACGCAGGCTCCGGGGGCGGACTTTAAGTCCAAAGGCGATATTCTCAAACACGGTCATGTGCCGGAACAGCGCGTAGTGCTGAAACACGAAGCCGACGCGCCGGTCGCGGGCGGTGCGGTGAGTGGTGTCCTCGCCGTCGAAAAGAATGGTGCCGGTGTCGGCGAATTCCAGCCCCGCAATGATGCGCAGAAGCGTTGTCTTCCCGGAGCCGGACGGGCCAAGCAGGGCGACCAGTTCACCCGAGGGGACGTGAAGATGGATCTGGTCGAGCGCGGTGAAGTGTCCGAATTTCTTGGTGATGTTTTTGGCTTCGATGCTCATGCGGTTTGCCCTTTTTCCTCCCAGCGGGCGGATTCCGCCAGTTGACGCCGCGCTCTCCATTCCACGATCGTCTTGCCCAGCAGCGTTGCCACAGCCAGCAGGGTCAACAGGGACGCGACCGCAAAAGCGGCCGAGAACTGATATTCGTTGTAGAGAATTTCGACGTGCAGGGGCATGGTATTGGTGCGTCCCCGAATATGGCCGGAGACCACCGAGACTGCGCCAAACTCGCCCATGGCACGGGCATTGCAAAGAATCACGCCATAAAGCAGTCCCCACTTGATGTTGGGCAGACTGACGCGGAAAAAAGTCTGCCAGCCGCTGGCGCCCAAGGCCAGAGCCGCTTCTTCTTCCTCTTGTCCTTGCGCTTGCAGCAAGGGAATCAGCTCGCGAGCCACAAAGGGGAAAGTCACGAAGATCGTAGCCAGCACGATTCCGGGGACGGCGAAGATGATTTGCAAATCATGCCGGGCCAGCCACGGCCCCAGCACTCCCTGCAAACCGAAAAGCAGCACAAAGACCAGGCCCGACACCACGGGAGACACCGAGAACGGCAGATCGATCAGGGTGATCAACAGACTCTTGCCGAAAAATTCGAACTTGCCGATGGCCCATGCGGCAGCTACTCCGAAAACAAGATTCAGGGGCACGGAAATGGCCGCCGTCAGCAGGGTCAGGCGGATCGCTGACAGGGCATCGGGCTGGCGCAAGCTGGTCCAATAAGCCGAAACCCCTTTTGTAAAAGCCTGGGAAAAAACAATCGCCAGCGGCAGGAAGATGAACAGCGCCAGGAAGAGCACAGCCACGCCGATCAGGACCCAGCGCACCAGGGCGGACTCGCTGGTCGCCGCGGTCGCGATCCGCGGGGCTGGAAGTTTTCCTGCGGCGAATGTGGTTGCGGCCATCTTCTAGGTCTCGATCACATCTGGAATTAATTCCGTAGTCTTTTCTTCACGGCTACTGCTCCATCTCTGCAAAAGGTTGATGGGCAGCAGCAGAGCCAACGAAAACACGAGCATGACCGCGGCAATGGCAGTAGCACCGGCATAGTCGAACTGGTCCAGCTTGGTCATGATCAACAAGGGTGTAATTTCGGTTCGCATCGGCATATTGCCTGAGATGAATACCACCGAGCCGTATTCGCCGATCGCGCGGGCAAAGGCCATGGCAAAACCGGCCAGCGCCGCCGGCAGAATTGTGGGCAGCACCACCCGGCAGAATGTCTGCCAGCGCCTGGCCCCCAGACTGGCCGCGGCTTCCTCGAGTTCCTTGTCCATGTCTTCGAGGACCGGCTGCACACTTCGCACCACAAACGGCAGCCCGATGAAGGTCAGCGCGATGGCCACACCCAGGGGAGAATAGGCAGACTTGATCCCAATGGATGCCAGCGGGCGGCCGAGCCAGCCGTTGGGGGCGTAGATCGTGGTCAGCGCGATGCCGGCAACCGCGGTGGGCAGGGCGAACGGAAGATCCACCAGGGAATCGAACAGACGCCTGCCGGGAAAACGGTAGCGGACCAGCACCCACGCCACCAGGACTCCGAACACCAGATTGATCAAAGCGCCGATCAGTGAGGCTCCAAAGGTCAGACGATACGAAGCTACGGCGCGCGCAGAGGTGACGATGTGCCAGAACTGCCCCCAGCTCAGCGAGGTGGCTTTCAGAAACGTGGCGGCCAGCGGGATGAGGACAATCAGGCTGAGATACAACACGGTGTAGCCCAGCGCCAATCCGAAGCCCGGCAGGTTGCTGCGTTTTTTGAAAGTAAAAGTCATAGTTACTGATTGGGTTGATAGATCTGGTCGAACACGCCTCCGTCGGCAAAGTGTGTCTTCTGCGCCTTTTGCCAGCCCCCGAAAACATCGTCGACAGTGACCAGCTTGATCTTGGGAAAAGTTGCCGCGTACTTTTTCGCCACGGAGTCGAGCCGCGGCCGATAGTAATTTTTGGCCGCGATTTCCTGACCCTCGGGCGTGTACAGGTACTCGAGATAGGCCTGGGCCACGGCCCGTGTGCCTTTCTTGTCCACCACTTTGTCTACGATCGACACCGGCGGCTCGGCCAGGATGCTTTGCGACGGTACGACGATTTCGACCTTGTCGGGACCCAGTTCCTTGATCGAAAGGAAGGCCTCGTTTTCCCAAGCCAGAAGCACGTCGCCAATTTCACGCTGCACGAAGGTATTGGTGGAGCCGCGTGCTCCGGAATCAAGGACCGGAACATTCTTGTAGAGGTGTTTCACGAAATCCTGCGCCTTTTGTTCGTTTCCGCCGGGCTGCTTGAGCGCATAGGCCCAGGCCGCGAGGTAATTCCAGCGGGCGCCGCCCGAGGTTTTGGGATTCGGCGTGATGACTGAAATTCCCGGCTTCACCAGATCGTCCCAGTCCTTGATATGTTTCGGATTCCCTTTACGCACCAGGAATACGATGGTCGAGGTATAAGGCGTGCTGTTCTGGGGCAAGCGCTTTTGCCAGTCCGCGGGGAGCAACCCGGCGTTTTGGGAAATCGCGTCGATGTCATAGCCGAGAGCCAGGGTCACGACGTCAGCCTGCAATCCATCGATCACTGCGCGGGCCTGCTTGCTGGAGCCGCCATGGGACTGCTCGATCGTCACGGTCTGGCCGGTCTTGGCCTTCCAGTATTTCGCGAAGGCCTGGTCAAATTCCTGATACAGCTCGCGCGTCGGGTCGTAAGAAACGTTGAGCAGCGTGACCTGGTCTCCCTGCGCCACACCTTGAATCGACACCGTGAGCAGCGACCCCGCAAACAGCAACCCGATCATCACCAGGAGTTTCCCCTGCATTACTTTCCCCTTTGAAGATTCACGCGTCACCACCAGCCTGGCGCCGGGGCCCTAAAAAGCAAACGGCCCACGATTCAGGATCGTGGGCCGCTTGAGAAATTGAATGTTTTACTTCGGCTACATTCCATCCCCACGCCCACGAGTTCCGCGACATGCGCAACGACAGCACGTACACGTACAAGGCGTGGAGATGTGGCCGGTAACCATCGAGAAACAGTATACGCGAGTTTCGGAACATAAGTCTACTAACATAATAGACATTATCGTATTATTTTCAAGAACCAGGTTGGATACAGAGAACCCGGCAGGCTTAGGGCTTTCGTGGAGCGGGTGCGGTCGCTTTGGAGCGTTCGCGTTTGGCGTCCTGGGCCCGGCCCAGATGATCGTAAGCCTGGGCCAGGAGGGTGTGGGCCTCGGCGAAGTCGGGCAGGCGGCTGGAGGCAATTTCCAGATGGATCACCGCAGTCTTGTAATCGCCGCTCTTGAGAAGGCTGGAACCCATCTCGTAGTGCGCCCAGGTCGAGTCGGGCTGGAGCTCGATCGCACGGCGCAAATACTCGATAGCCTGGGGATACCTTTGCTGCTGGGCCAGGGCAGAGCCCATAACGAACTGGGCCAGATACATTTTTGAGGCAGCAGTCAACAACGGTGAGAGGACCGATGTCGCCCGCTCCGCCTTTCCTTCATCGAGCAGCGCCAGCGCGGACAAGACCTTGTTTGCGTCCGCGATTTCGTCTTTGGGATCGATTCCCGTCGCCGCCGCGTTCGCGGAAGCCGATGATTTCTGCAGGCCGACGTATCCCAGCGATGCCAGCTTCTGCATTTCGCTGGACGTAAGCTCAGGCCCGGTAGAATTCCCCGCATCGCTGAAACGCCGGTCGAAAGCATCCAGTTGACCGGCGATGGTCTCCAGTGTGGCCTTGGAGGTCTGCGCCAGGTTACGGGTCGCGCCCGGATCCGCCGAGAGATCGTAGAGCTCCGGCTTGGGGGCGCGGATGTAAAGATACTTTCCCACGCGCCAGGATTCCAGCGAACTCCATCCGAATGCGCGCCGCGGAAAATCACTGACCGAGTAAGCCGCCTGATCGGTGTTGGCTTTCGCGATTCTCAGTAAGGACTGTCCCTGCATCTGCGAAGGAATGGGCACGCCCGCGATTTCAAGGATGGTAGGAGCAACGTCCACCAGGCTGGCCCGGGCAGTCACCCGCTTTCCCGCGCTTTGATTCTGGGGCAACTTCAGCATCAGGGGCACGTGGATGGTTTCATCGTAGAGAAAGACCCCGTGGGTTTCTTCTCCATGAGCGCCAAGAGACTGGCCATGGTCGGAAGTGATCACGATCAGGGCATTGTCGTACAACTTGTTGGTTCGCAGAGCGGCGATGAGCTTTCCTGCTGCGGCATCTGCGGCGGCGACGGCCGCGTTATAGGAAGCAGCGCCGGCAGCCTGAGGATCATTCAACTGCACCCAGAGGAAGAACGGCCCCTTGGAATTACGGACGAGCCACGCGTTGGCCCGAGCGATCACCTGCGCTCCCGACCGAGCCGTGTTGCTTCGTCCTGGCGCGGGTCCGAGCGGACGAAAACCAGCATCATACGAAGTGAAGCCGCGATCGAAACCGGGCGCCAAGCCGTTCCTGGGGTCGAGCGCGATAGAACCGACAAAGGCGGCCGTCCGATAGCCGCGCGTGTGCAGCAACTCGGGAACAAAGGGAAGGGCCGGCGACAGCCAGGATCCGAACTCGCTGACCCGGTGCGTCTGAGGATACGTGCCGGTAAGTAAGGTGGCATGCGAGACCACCGTCAGCGGCGCCTGGGAATAGGCTTGGGTGAAAACCAGGCTTTGGCGAGCCACGCCATCAAGATTCGGCGTGACTTTCGCCTTTCCCGCCAGGAACCCCATGCGATCGGCCCGGGTGGATTCCAGCGTGATGAGGATGATGTTCGGCTTGCCGGCGGCAGCCGCCGGGACCGGGTAGCAGACGAGCAAAGCAGCGAACAGGAGTGCAGAGAGAATCCGGCCGAACATGGTCACCAGTCTACCGCAGGCTCGAGCAGCCGGACGCACGCGGGCGAGGGGCCCGCGCCACATAACCGCCTGACATCAACTATCATGGGTAGCGAGGATTACAGCTTACCTTGCGCTTTATACGAATCCGGAGCCTTGGCCTTTTCCTGCTGGTGTGCGCTATGGCTGGCCTTCTGCTTTCCTGCCAGCCGCGAAAATGGCAGGGTGATCAGAAGCTCATCATTCTTGGCATCGACGGCATGGACCCGCAACTGCTGAAAAAGTTCATGGCCGAGGGCACGATGCCGAATTTTTCCGCCTTGGCCCAGAAGGGATCGTTCCGGCTTCTCACCACCAGTATTCCGCCCCAAAGTCCGGTGGCCTGGTCGAACCTGATTACCGGCATGAATGCAGGCGGACATGGCATTTTTGACTTCATCCATCGCGATCCCAAGACCTTGCAACCTTATTTTTCGGCTTCGCGGGTGGAGCCGCCCAAGCACGGAATTCATTTGGGCAACTGGGTGATTCCGTTGGGTGGGGGGACGGCGGAGCAACTCCGCCATGGAAAAGCCTTCTGGCAAACCCTGGACGACCACGGCATACCCAACACGATATTTCGCATGCCCTCGAATTTTCCGCCCGTCAAGGCGAAGGGAAACACTCTGTCCGGCATGGGCACGCCGGACTTGCGCGGCAGCTACGGCACATTTTCGTTTTATACCGATGACCCGATGACCGCGGTGGGAGCGGTGGAAGGCGGGCAGATTATTCCGGTCCACGTGGAAGGTTCGCAGGTGGCAGCAAAGCTGATCGGCCCGGACAACACCTTCCGCAAGGGGTCTCCGCCCGCGCTCGAACCGTTCACGGTTTCTATCGACCCGCTGGAGGGAGTCGCGAAGTTTACCGTGCAGGACCAGGAATTCGTGTTGCGCGAGGGAGAATGGAGCGACTGGATCCACGTCCAGTTCCAACTGATTCCGTTTATCGGGGACGTCAAGGGCATCTGCCGCTTTTATCTCAAGCAGGCGCATCCGCGGTTTCAGCTCTATGTTTCGCCCATGAACATCGATCCTGCCGATCCCGCCCTACCGCTTTCCACGCCCAAGAGCTACTCTCGCGAGTTGACGGAGGAGGTGGGCGAGTTTTATACCCAGGGCATTTCCGAAGACACCAAAGCCCGGTCGGCCGGCGTGCTCGACGACAAGGAATATCTGGAGCAGTCGCGCACCGTTCTGGCCGAACACCGCCAGATTTTCGATGCCGAGTTCCACAAGTTCCACGCGGGCGTGTTTTTCTTTTATTTTTCGAGCCTCGACCTCAATTCGCACATGCTGTGGCGGCTGATTGATCCGCAACATCCGGAATACGACGCGGCGCTTGCGGCCCAGTATGGGTCAGCGCTGCCGGAGTTCTACCAGCAGATCGATCAGGTGCTGGGCGAAGTTTTGCGGCGCATGGACGATCGCACAACTTTGCTGGTGCTGTCTGACCACGGATTCGCCCCCTATAACCGCTCTTTTAATCTGAACACCTGGCTGCTGAACCATGGCTACGTCACATTGAAGGCCGAGCCCAACCCGGATCAGAACGAGGCGTTCGCCAATGTGGACTGGAGTCGCACCCGCGCCTACGGATTGGGTTTGAACGGTCTCTATCTGAATCTGCGGGGCCGGGAGCGCGAGGGAATTGTGGAACCGGGAGCGGCAGCTGACTCGCTGTTAAACGAAATTAGGGAGAAGCTGCTCGCGGTGCGCGATCCACAGAACAATCTGGCAGCAATTACACGAGTCGATCGCGCCAGCGAGGTCTATCAGGGCCCGTACGCCAACCAGGGCCCCGATCTGATCGTGGGCTACAACCGTGGCTATCGGGCCGGCTGGCAAACCATTCTCGGCAACTTCCCGGCAGACGTCTTCGAGGACAACACCAATCCCTGGAGCGGCGATCATTGCATGGATTACACGCTGGTTCCAGGCGTGCTGCTGAGCAATCGCGCTATTGAGGCGGCCAATCCCGCGCTGACGGACATCGCTCCCACTATCTTTGCGCAATTTGGAATTCCCCAGCCGGGCGGTATGATGGGACATTCGGTTTTTTCATCCACCCGCTGACGTGTCACTGAAAACAGCCGTCAGATTACCGGAGGAATGCGAAATGTCCTCGCAGAAAATCAAAATTGAAGGCGAGTTGCTGGAGAAAGCCAAACAGTGCGCCGAGGCTTCCGGCTATGCCTCGGTCGATGAGTTTGTGCTGCATACGATTGAGAAAGAAGTGAAGCGGCTGTCGCCAGATCAGGGCGGCGGGACCGAATCCAAGGAGAAAGTGACCAAGCGATTGCAGGGGCTGGGCTACATCGAGTAGCGCAGGTTGATTCTGCCGCGCAACGATCATTAGATGGCGTCATCCTCCATACCGGCCGCGGCGGCGTTTTTCTCCTCGGCAAACACTCCACTCCTGCTGGTGCTTGCGCTTTCCATCGTGATCGGGCTGCTGATGGTGAACGTGTTTCGCTACGCCTCCAACCAGAAGGCGATTGGCCAGGCCAAGGACCGATTAAAGGCAAACCTGCTGGCCGTCCGACTTTTTCAGGATCAGTTGCCGGTGGTGATGCGCGCTTATGGGCGAATCCTGCGCGGGACCGGCAGCTACCTGCGGCTGGCGTTCACCCCATTCTTGATCGCAATCTTGCCCATCACTTTCATGATCGTGCAGTTGGACAGGTATTTCGGCTGGGTGCCACTGCAGCCGGCACAGACCTTTCTGGTGGAAGCGCACATCGCAGATCCGAACGCGTTCAACGACGCTTCGCTGCAATTGCCCGCGGGACTCTCGAGCTCAGCGCCCGCCGTCCACGTTCCGCAAGACAAGCAGATCGTGTGGCGGGTAGTGGCCGGGCAGGCAGGACGCTACGACATCCACGTTGCCGCCGACGGGCAAACGGTTTCGAAGCAGGTTGTGGTCTCGCCGGGATTGGCGCGCCTGTCCCCGGTGCGCTTGCGCGGACATTTCTGGGAGCGCATCTTTGTTTCGGGCGAGCCGGCGCTGGCGGATAATAGTCCGGTGCAATCGATCGCAATAAACTACGCTCCGCGCGTGATCGGTTTCGCCTGGATGGAATGGAACTGGATTGTCCTTTTCTTTGTGGTGTCGCTCATTGCCGGTTTTATTTTCAAGACTGTTCTGGGAATTCAAGTATGAGGTTGCTTTCCGTGTCTTTGCTTTCCGATTCGAAGAAAAGGCCGGGCCGGTTAGCGGCTGTGCTGCTGGTCCTCGGGCTGGTCCTATTGTTTCCGCTGCCCAGCGAAGCCTATGCGGGCCCGGGCGCAGGGTTCGCGGTTTTGTCTTCCTTCTGGACGATCTTTGTCGCCTTTCTTTATTCCTTTTACGCGCTGGTCACCTGGCCCATACGCCAGCTTTTGCGAATGTTCCGGCGACGCAAAGCTTACGGCAAAGCGCAGGTAAAGCGAGTCGTGATCGTCGGCTTCGACGGCATGGACCCCGAGTTGGCCACTCGCTTCATGGGAGAAGGAAAGCTGCCGAACCTGGCCAAATTGCGCGACAGCGGAACTTTTCGCCCGCTGCGAACCACGTTTCCCGCGATTTCTCCGGTGGCCTGGTCCACGTTTCAGACTGGGGTAAATCCCGGCAAACATAATATTTATGATTTTCTCGCCCGAGATTTAAAGAACTATCTTCCGTTTCTTTCCTCGGCGCAGATCAGCGAACCGAAGCGCCACTTGCGCATCGGCAAATACTCGCTGCCGCTGGGCAAGGCTGAGGTCAAGAGCCTGCGCAAGGGGACGCCCTTCTGGCATTGGCTGGGCAAAGCGGGGGTCTTCTGTTCGGTCATTCGGGTTCCGGTGACTTTTCCGCCAGAGAAGTTTCCCGGCGTGCTGCTCTCCGGCATGTGCGTACCGGACCTGAAAGGAAGTCAGGGGACGTTCTGTTTCTGCACCACCCGGGCAAGCAGCGACAAATTTCGCGAGGGCGGCGTCCGCATTCCCATCGAACACAACGGCGCGGGTTTTTATTCCTATGTTCCCGGTCCGGAAGATCCCCTGGGCACGGGCAGCGAGTTGCGTGCTGACTTCAAACTGCGTCCCGATGTAAAGCGCAGCCAGGCGCGGATCGAAATCGAGTCTGAAACGTTCACCATTAAAGTCGGCGAGTATTCGGAATGGATTCCGGTGAAGTTCAAAGCCGGCATGCGGTTCACGGCACGCGGCATTTGCCGCTTCTACCTGAAAGAAATCTCGCCCGAGGTCGAGGTGTACGTGACCCCGGTGAACATCGATCCCGGACATCCCGACCTGCCGATTTCTCATCCCGTGACCTATTCGATCTATCTGGCAAAGCTGTTCGGCCCCTACGCGACGTTGGGTCTGGCAGAAGATACCTGGGCGCTGAATGAAGAAGTGCTCGACGACGACGCGTTTCTGGCGCAGTGCTACGGCAATCATGAAGACCGCGAACGCATGTTCTTCGACGCGCTGGAAAAAACTCCGCAGGGCCTGTGCGCTTGTGTCTTCGATACCACCGACCGCGTGCAGCACATGTTCTGGCGCTATCTGGACGAAGATCACCCGGCGGCAAGAGACGTGCCACAACACCAGAAGCCGCGCGTGATTCAGGACCTCTACGACCGCATGGACACTCTGGTCGGACGGGTCATGCAGCAGATCGACGATCAAACCCTGCTGCTGGTGATTTCGGACCACGGCTTCCGATCATTCAACCGCTGCATGAATCTGAACGCCTGGCTGCACCAGAACGGCTACCTGGTTCTGAAAGACGGCAAAAGCGAAAGCGGAGACTGGTTCGAAGACGTCGACTGGTCGCGCACCCGCGCCTACACCATGGGCCTGAACGGCCTCTATATGAATATCAAAGGCCGCGAGCGCGAGGGCATCGTAGAGGCCGGAGCGCAAGCGGAGGCCCTAAAAGAAGACCTGCGCAGCAAACTCGCCGGCCTGGTCGATCCCGCTTCGGGCAAGGTTGGCATCACCGGCATGTTCGACTGCGATGCCGTTTATGCCGGTCCGTATGTCGACAACGCCCCCGACCTGATCGTGGGCTACGGCGAAGGCTTCCGCGCTTCCTGGGATTCAGTCATGGGCAAAGTAA
>JBOGLD010000064.1:0-4378 GCA_050745885.1 Terriglobales bacterium | reverse complement strand
TGTCGCCGTCCTGCACCATGAGGTGGGCTCGCGAGGGCATCAGGTAGCGCTTGCTGGCCTTGCCCTTGATCACGATGGCAGGCTGGCGCTTCTCGGCGGGCGAATCCGCCACCACGTGTCGCGACAGTCCGGTCACTTCGTCCACTTCTTCGTGCAGCGTGACCCCTTCCTGCAGGTCCTAGAACTGCACCGTGCCGCCGATTTCGGTCAGGATCGAGAAGGTGTAAGGATCCCACTCGACCATGACTTGTCCGAGCGCGACCTGATCGCCTTCGTTGACCTTCAACTTGGCGCCGTACACCACCGCGTAGCGCTCGCGTTCGCGGCCCTTATCGTCCACCACTGCAATCGAGCCCTGGCGATTCATGACTACCAGGTCGCCCGATTTGGCTTTGACCGTCTGCAGTCCGATGAAACGGACCGTGCCGTTGCTCTTGGCGTCCAGCCGCGATTGCTCGGAGACCCGCGATGCCGTACCGCCGATGTGAAAAGTACGCATGGTGAGCTGGGTGCCAGGTTCGCCGATGGACTGCGCCGCGATCACTCCCGTGGCTTCGCCCAGTTCGACCAGCCGGCCCGAAGCCAGGTTGCGTCCGTAGCACATCACGCAAACCCCGCGCTTTGATTCGCAGGTCAGCACGGAACGGATTTTCACCCGTTCGATACCAGCTGCCTGAATGGCGCTGGCCAGCTCTTCGGTGATTTCGTTGTTGATATCGACGATCACGCCGCCGTCGTAGTCTTTGATTTTTTCGAGCGACACGCGACCCACAATCCGGTCGCGCAGCGGTTCGATAATTTCGCCGGCTTCGACGATACCTTCGACGTAAATGCCATCGACGGTGCCGCAATCGTATTCGCTGATGATTACGTCCTGGGCCACGTCCACCAGACGCCGCGTTAGATAGCCTGAATCGGCCGTCTTCAGCGCGGTGTCGGCCAGACCTTTGCGGGCGCCATGGGTCGAGATGAAGTACTCCAGCACGGTCAGCCCTTCACGGAAGTTGGCCGTGATCGGGGTTTCGATGATTTCACCCGACGGCTTGGCCATCAGTCCGCGCATGCCGGAGAGCTGGCGAATCTGCTGTTTCGATCCGCGAGCGCCGGAGTCGGCCATGACGTAAATCGGATTCAGCGCGCCTTCCTTGTCGCGCTGCTGCATCTGCCCGAACATCTCGTCTGCGACCTTTTCCGTAATCGCCGACCAGATTTCGATGACCTTGTTGTAACGTTCGCCGTTGGTGATGGCGCCGTCCAGGTATTGCTGCTGCACGGTCACGGCGAGTTTCTCGGCATCCTTTACCAGTATCTTCTTGTTGTCCGGGATGACCATGTCGTCGATGCCGATGGAGAGGCCAGCTTTCGTGGCATAGCGGAACCCCAGATCTTTCACCTCGTCCAGCATCTTGACGGTGACTTCCAGACCGAAGCGGAGGTAGCAGTAAGTCACCAGCTGTCCGATACCCTTCTTCTTGAGCAAGCCATTGATGAACGGCATGCCTTCAGGAAGATGATCGTTCAGGATGGCGCGTCCCACGGTCGTGTTCAGGAAACCACGGTCCGAATTCACTGGCTCGGTGTGGATGATCTCCTGATCGTCATAGGCGGTCACCAGGTCGATGACTTCACCGGTGTAACGCAGGCGGATGGGGGTGAGCGTTTCCACCGCGCCGGCTTCGAGCGCCAGCAGTACTTCTTCGATGTTGGCAAAAGCACGGCCTTCACCCTTGGCGCCCGGCTTGCCCTTGGTGAGGTAGTAGAGGCCCAACACCATGTCCTGCGTCGGCACCGTAATCGGCTGGCCGGAGGCGGGAGACAGAATGTTGTGCGACGACAGCATCAGCACGCTGGCTTCAACCTGGGCTTCCGGGGACAGCGGAATGTGGACCGCCATCTGGTCGCCGTCAAAGTCGGCGTTGAATGCCGTGCATACCAGCGGGTGGATTTTGATTGCTTTGCCTTCCACCAGCACCGGCTCGAAGGCCTGAATGCCCAGACGGTGAAGCGTGGGAGCGCGATTCAACATCACGGGATGGTCTTTAATGACTTCTTCCAGGATGTCCCAAACGATGGGTTCCTGCTGTTCCACCATTTCCTTGGCTTGCTTGATGGTGGTGCAGTGCCCGGTCTGTTCCAGCCGGTGATAAATGAAGGGCTTGAACAGTTCGAGCGCCATCTTCTTGGGCAGACCGCACTGGTGCAGCTTGAGTTCTGGGCCGACCACGATGACGGAACGGCCGGAGTAGTCGACGCGCTTGCCCAGCAGGTTCTGACGGAAGCGTCCCTGCTTGCCTTTGAGCGTGTCGGACAAAGACTTCAGCGGACGGTTGTTGGCGCCACGCAAAACGCGGCCCCGGCGTCCGTTGTCGAACAGGGCGTCGACCGCTTCCTGCAGCATGCGCTTTTCGTTGCGCACGATGACTTCGGGAGCGTGCAGGTCCATCAGCTTCTTCAACCGGTTGTTGCGGTTTATGACGCGGCGATACAGATCGTTCAAGTCGGAGGTGGCAAAACGGCCGCCGTCCAGTGGAACCAGGGGACGCAGCTCCGGTGGAATGACCGGTATGACGTCGAGGATCATCCAGTTCGGCTTGTTGCCGCTCTTGCGGAACGCTTCGACGACCTTTAGGCGCTTGGCATACTTGAGCCGCTTCTGCAGCGAACTCTCATGCTTCATCTTCTCGCGCAGTTCGCCCGACAGGCTTTCCACTTCCACGCGCTTCAGCAATTCCTTGATGGCCTCGGCGCCCATCATGGCCTTGAAGCCGGCGGGCCGATATTGCTGGTCCAGTTCGCGGTACTTGGCTTCGTCCTTGATGACTTCGTGATCTTTTACCGGCGCATCCCCAGGCTCGACCACCACGTAAGCCTCGAAATACAGGACCGATTCCAGGTCTCGCAGCGAGATGTCGAGCAGGTGCCCGATACGGCTGGGCAGTCCCTTGAAGAACCACACGTGCGAGCAGGGAGAAGCCAGCTCGATGTGGCCCAGGCGCTCACGCCGCACTTTTGAGAGCGTCACTTCCACGCCGCACTTGTCGCAGATGACTCCGCGATGCTTCATGCGCTTGTACTTGCCGCACAGACACTCCCAGTCGGTTACCGGACCGAAAATGCGCGCGCAAAACAGGCCATCCCGCTCCGGCTTGAAGGTGCGGTAGTTGATGGTCTCGGGCTTGGTCACTTCGCCATGCGACCAGCTCCGGATCTTCTCCGGAGAGGCCAGGCTGATGCGGATGGCGTCGAAATCAGCGATCGGATTTGCCATGTCAAAAGGGCTAGAACGGTACAAGGTGCTCCTCCGCTTTCCCGCGGCCGTACGCCGCCGCTACGCGGCTCTTGAAATCGGTCGTTGGTCGTTGGCCAATAGTCGTTGGCCTAAACCAGCGAAAACCTCTAAGACTCGGCGGTCCAAGAGCCCGACCGCCGGCCTTTAATTCTCAAAATCTGTCTACGCACAAACTACATAATTCTCAAAATCTGACTCGCGCCGCACGTCGTTGTTGGCCAACAACCAAGGGCCAACGACCAACGACGGCTGCTAATCCGCCGCCGCGCTCAAAACCGGCTTCTTCTCCCCGGCCTTGATCAACTCCACATCCAGACAGAGCGACTGCAACTCGCGGATCAGCACGTTGAACGATTCCGGCACGCCCGGCTCCATGGCGGCTTCGCCCTTGACGATGGCCTCGTAAATCTTGGTGCGGCCGTAGACGTCGTCGGACTTCGCGGTGAGCAGTTCCTGCAGGATGAACGCCGCGCCATACGCTTCGAGGGCCCACACTTCCATTTCTCCGAAGCGCTGGCCGCCGAACTGGGCTTTCCCACCCAGAGGCTGCTGGGTGATCAGTGAGTACGGCCCGATCGACCGCGCGTGGATCTTGTCGTCCACCAGGTGCGAGAGTTTCAGCATGTAGATGTAGCCGACAGTGACCGGCTGCTCGAACTTGTCACCGGTCATGCCGTCGTAGAGCGAGGTTTTGCCCGACTCCGGCAAGCCCGACTGCCTGAGCAGCGCCTTGATCTCGCCTTCGCGTGATCCGTCGAACACCGGCGATCCCATGTACACGCCCTTGGTCAGCGTCGGCGCCACCGCCATCAGCTCCTCATCGCTCAGATCGGCGATGGTGTCGGCCAGGGTCGTGTCCTTGAACAGCGCCTTGAGTTCGCGACGAATCGCTTCCTCTTTGGTGTTCTCGGCCAGCATCTCAGTGATCTTTTTGCCCAGTTCGTGTCCGGCCCATCCCAGGTGGGTTTCAAGAATCTGCCCCACGTTCATTCGGGAAGGAACGCCCAGCGGGTTGAGCACGATTTCCATGGGCGTGCCGTCTTCGAGGTATGGCATGTCCTCGTCGGGCAGGATGCGGGCAATCACACC
>JBOGLD010000063.1:0-5682 GCA_050745885.1 Terriglobales bacterium | reverse complement strand
ATAGAAGCGCAGTTTGCCCTTGGGCAGAGCAATGCCCAGATGGTTCACTTCGGCGTTCTTGAACTCTTCCATCACCCAGACTTTGGGATTGGACTGGGTGCCGTAGCTCTGGTCCTGACGAATCTGTTCCAGGTTGTAATAGCCGTACTGGGCCACTTGTGCGCCGTCGTAGATATAGAGTCTCTGGGCGTGAATGCCGGTGGAGCGTACGAATTCCACCTGCTTGGTTTCCTGGTCGTGCAGGGTGGTGGCCCGGGCCAGGGTGTAGAGGTGAAATTCGTCGAAAGATTTCTCGCGGACGACCGGCGCGGCCGCTTCATCCATCGCCTTGTTCATCGCGCCATAGGCCCGGGCCGCTGGGGTGCCGGCCTGAATTTTGTTTACGTCGCCGGCCAGGAGCTTGATGCTGGCGTTCTCGAAGGTCTTGCCGCTCTGGTTGCGCATGGTGATCCAGCCCACCATGTCGAGCAGATCGGTTTTGCCTTTGGGATTGTCGGAGACCACCAGGTTGTAGTCGGCCTGCCAGCTCATGCCGCCGGCAACATAGGAGATTTCGGCGTTGAATTTACCGGGATCGTTGGTTTGGAGCAACCAGCTAAGGGTTGGCTTGAGGACCGTGTCGCCGGAAAGCGCCGGAAACAACGGCTGGCCGGGCAATCCGAAACGCAGCACGCCATCCACTTCGATGATGGGCTGGGTGAAAGACGGCTGCTGATAAGTTTGCGCGTAATAAGTGCTGGGAATGTAGCCGCTGCGCACAACTTTTCCCTTGATGATTTCCTGCTTGTCGGCACGCTGCACCAGGAAATCGATGGTCTTACCTTCGTAGAACGAAAGCAGCAGTTCCTGCGAGATGGGATCGTTGCGATAGTTCTGTTCGAGCACCTGCAGGCTGCGCCCGGCGGGGTCTCGCAGGATAACGGAATCAGGCTCCAGATGAGAAGCGATGCCGGCAAACTCGGCATGGTTGACGCCGGGCCGGAGATCGAGTGGCACATACTCCCGCGCCACAAAGAAATTCTGGTTGTAGATGGTGAGTGCGGGCTGGTTGTGGTTGTCGGCAGCCTCTTCCTGAGCTTTTTCCTGCCCCACCACAACGCCGCACAGCAAGAGCATGATCAGCGGCAGCAACTTCTTCATGGTCGTTTCCCCTTGTCTTCAATGAGTGCGTTCTGTGGACGGGAAGGAGGAGGCTTTCCCGTCCTGTATGAAGAACGCGGGGTCTGGGGAGACTTGCAGGGAGTTTTTAACCACGGAGGCCACACGGAGCACGGACGTAATCACTGGTAACCACCGCTGCCAACGCTCCTGTCATCCCGAGCGGAGCTGGCGCGTTCGCTTGCGAACGGGCCTGCGGAGTCGAAGGACCCCTAGCGGCGGCACGCGCTAGCAGGCTGCGGAAAAAGGGATGATGGGACTTAGATTCTCTCCGAACTTCACGATTGTGTGACTGAGGGAAGACTTTTCGTTGCATCCGCTGGTGGCCCGCAGATGTCTTTCGGCCCCGAACATAACTTCGACCGTGGCTTACGTCGATTGAATCGCCAGATTCCGCATACGAACTAGGTTATATGCGGCTGCCGCAAAGGTGAAGACCCATCCCACCTTGAAGATGCCACGGTGCCGAACCTTCCGCAATAGCGCGATCGTCTTGAGCCATCCGAAGCACTCTTCAACCCGCTTCCTCTTCCTCTGGCTGATGGCGTATCCCGGGTGCTGCGTCGTACGAGCATCGATCGCGCTCCCACCAGGCCGCCCGAGATTCTGCGCAACGTGCGGCGTGACCTTTAAGTTTCTGCACCCGGCCACGAAATCCGCAGTGTCGTAGCCTTTGTCGCCACCTACCGTTACTTGCTTCGTTCCCCGAATCTGTTCCAGCATGATCAGCGCTGCATCGCGCTCGGCCGTTCCGTTGGCCTCGAACACCTCCGTGTTCACGATCAGGCCGTTGCGGTTCTCCACCAGCAGATTCCCGTTGTAACTCAGCTTCGCTTCTTTGCCCTGGCCTTTGCGTGCCATCTTCGCATCCGGGTCCGTCTTCGATGCGTGCGTCTGGTTCGACCGCTTCTCCCCGCGGAAGTCCACGGTCGCATTGCCGGGATCGTCCGGTGGAACCGCGCTCTTGCCATCCTTGCGTTGATAACTCTTCGCACTCGCCCACGCTTCCAGTAACGTTCCATCCACGGTGAAGTGCTCGTCCGAAAGCAAACCCCGCTCGCCTGCCTGCTGCAATACGGCTTGGAAGAAGGCCTCGGCAATGTCCCCATCGAGCAGACGCTCGCGGTTCTTGGTGAAAACGGTCACATTCCAAATGGCGTCGTCCATGTTCAACCCCACAAACCAGCGGAACAGCAGATTGTAGTCGAGCTGTTCCATCAGCAGCCGTTCGCTTCGCACCGAGTACAGCGCTTGCAGCAAGAGCGCCCGCAACAACTTCTCCGGCGCAATCGAGGGGCGTCCAGTTTTGGCGTACAGCTTGTTGAATCGTGACTGCAAATCTCGCAGCGCCTCATCGGTCATGGCTCGCAGCGAACGCAATGGGTGGTCCTGCGGAACTCGTTGCTCTGGGCTGACATAGCTGAAGACATCCAACTGCTGCTCATCTTTTCCGCGCATGCTTCCTTCTTATCAGGTTGTGTTGTGGAAACAAGAGAGTTTTCTGGTACGGCCAGTCTGCCCTCACCACTGCGAAAAGCTGACTCGCTTCCCTCCGCCGTGAGGTAGTATTCACGCTATGAGGCACACAGCGGTCGCAGTCCTGGCGCTGTCTTGGTTCATCAGCGGAGCACAAGGCCAACTTGCAGAGGGAGGGGTCTCTCGGGCCACACCCGAGTACTGCTCACAAGTCGAATCGATTCACGCCAACTTCACGCCCGCTGAGGATGTGCGGGTGCGAGGACGCATAACCGACCAGACAACCGCACCGGTTCAGAACTCTCCTATCGAACTTAGACGCTTCATCTCCGAACGCAAACAAGTGACCGTGAAGAAGGTCTCAACAGATGCTGACGGAAAGTTCGATCTGGGCTTGGTGAAACACGGTGACTACCGACTATTGCTGTCTCCACACCGTGGGTTCAAACAGCCTGAGACACTGCGTTGCTCGTCAACCAGAGACTGCACTGTGGACGCGGTCTTAATCCTAAATCCAACTGATGGACCTTCCGCCGGCTGCCCCATCCGCTGAGTCTCGGGCCGAGTTTTTCCGCAGCCTGCTAGACACACGTTCCCTGCGGATGAACCTCTTAACGCACTCGCAGCAGCTCGCTATGGGGGTCCTTCGACTTCGCTGCTGCTTCGCAAAGCGAAGCAGCGACTCCGCTCAGGATGACAGGGTTTGGAGTTTGTAACGGTTGGCCGATGGCTCGGCGGGCCAGGGTACCCACCCCACTTCCACATGAAGAACTCAGATGTCCAAATTCTTCACGTCCAGCGCATTGTCTTCGATGAACTTGCGCCGGGCTTCGACATCCTCGCCCATCAGGGTGCTGAAGATGGTCTCGCACTCGGCCAGGTCTTCAAGCTTGACCGAAAGGAGAGTGCGGCGCTCGGGGTCCATGGTGGTTTGCCAGAGCTGTTCCGAGTTCATTTCGCCGAGGCCCTTGTAGCGGGTTTTGTCGTATCCCCGGCTGCCGGCTTCCTTGATGTATTCGAACAGATCGCGAGCGTTGGTTTTTTCGACCACCTCGGTCTCAATCGCTTTTTTCCTGGCGGCTGATTTCGGGGCCTTCTTCTTGCCGGCATCTTCGGTCTCAGGCGCTAATTCTTCACCGCCTGCTTCTTCTTCAGAACTGCCGGCGGAGGCATCGCTCACGGCCTCGATCACAAACGGCGGTTCCATGTAGGGTTCCACCTGCTTGAATTTTGAAAGCATTTGGCGATATTCGGCAGTCGAGGCCAGCTCCCAGTTGATCAGGTGCTCGGCGCCCTGGGAATTGACGTATTTCACTTCCCAGAGATTGTGCTCTTCGTCGAAGCGCGACTCGATGCTCTTGAAGTCGCGTTCCTTCTGCAGCTTCTTCAGCTCTTTTTCCAGTTTCTCGATCTTTTTGGGCGCGGCCTTTTTGTCGCCTTCAAAATCGGCACGCTTGGAAAGGTCGAGCCGGGGAAGACGCTCGGTAACTTTTTCGTCGCGCAGGCGCTTGTTCACCTTGTCGAAGAATCCGAAATATTCCTTCAAGCCACTGGCGAATTTTGACAGGCCCGCGCCTTCGAGTTTGGCGGCGCCTTCGCCGTAGCGAACAATGAGGCTGTCGGCGGCGCGCTTCAGGATGATTTTGTCCAGCGCGTCGTCGTCCTTGATGTACTGCAGGGTCTTGCCCTTCTTGATCGAATACAGTGGCGGCTGCGCGATGAACACGTTGCCGCGCTTGATCAGTTCCTGCATGTGACGGAAGAAGAAAGTGAGCAGCAGGGTGCGGATGTGGCTTCCGTCCACGTCGGCGTCGGTCATCAGGATGATCTTGCCATAACGCAACTTGGCGAAATCAAAGTCGTCCTTGCCAATGCCGGTGCCGAGGGCGGTGATCATGGCGCGAATTTCTTCGTGCCCCAGCATCTTGTCGTAGCGCGCTTTTTCCACGTTAAGGATTTTTCCCTTGAGCGGAAGAATGGCCTGGAAGCGGCGATCGCGTCCTTGCTTGGCGGTGCCCCCGGCGGACTCTCCCTCGACCAAAAACAGCTCGCAGCGTTCCGGCTGGCGTTCTGAACAGTCCGCCAGCTTGCCGGGCAGGCCGCCGCCATCGAGCGCGCCTTTGCGGCGGGTGAGATCTCGGGCCTTGCGGGCGGCTTCACGCGCGCGCGAGGCTTCAATGGCCTTGTTGATAATTTTTCGTCCGACCGTCGGGTTCTGTTCGAGGTACGCTCCCAAGCGTTCGTTGACGAACGCCTGCACCACGCCGGCGATATCGGAGTTCAGCTTGCCCTTGGTCTGGCCTTCAAACTGCGGCTGCGGCAGCTTTACGCTGATGACCGCCACCAGACCTTCGCGCACGTCGTCGCCGGTGAGATTTTCCTTTACGTCTTTGAACAGGCCCATCTGCTGGCCGGCGTAATTGATAGTGCGGGTCAGGGCCATGCGGAAGCCGGCACGGTGCGAGCCTCCGTCCACGGTGTTGATGTTGTTGGCGAAGCTGAACACCGATTCCGAGTAGGCGTCGTTGTATTGCAGTCCAATCTCCATGACGACGCCGCTGCGCTCGGCTTCCATGTAGATGACTTTGTCGTGCAGCACCTGCTTGCCCCGGTTCAGATGCTTGATAAATTCGGCGATGCCGCCGTTGTATTTGAATTGCGCGGATTTCGCCTCGCCGCTTTTCGCGTCCGTGGTGCGTTCGTCCGTCAGCGTGATCAGCAGGCCCTTGTTCAAAAACGCCAGTTCGCGCAGGCGCTGCGCCAGGGTATCGAAGTTGTATTCGGTAACGGTGAAAATGCTCTTGTCGGGCAGGAAGTGGACCCTGGTCCCGAGCTTCTTGCTGGCGCCCGCTTTCTTCAGCTTGCTGGTGGGCTCGCCTTTGGAGTAGGTCTGCTCCCAGGTGAAACCGTCGCGCCAGATCTCGAGATCGAGCTCTTCGCTAAGCGCGTTCACTACCGACACGCCGACGCCGTGCAATCCGCCGGAAACCTTGTAGGACGATGCATCGAACTTTCCGCCGGCGTGCAACTTGGTGAGCACCACCTGCG
>JBOGLD010000062.1:0-6852 GCA_050745885.1 Terriglobales bacterium | reverse complement strand
AAATTCAGGCCGTCACCCCAGCGGCCCGGGCCTATGGCGCGATGAACAAGCCTATGGATGAAGCGGCCGCGCCGGTCGTCCGCGAGAAATCTTTCGATGAATTTCACCTCTACACCCTGGCGCGTCCCACCACGCTGCATGATCAGGAAACCAAGCAGGTGGAGTTCGTGCGCTCTACCGGCATTCGCGCCCAGAGACTCTTTATCTACGACGGCGCGCAGGTGGCCCAGTACGGCTACTACAACCTGGAGCAGATTCGCCAGGACCAGAGCTACGGCACCCAGTCCAATCCCAAAGTCTGGGTGATGGAAGAGTTCAAGAACGCCGAAGTGAACCATCTGGGCATTGCTCTGCCCAAGGGCAAACTGCGCTTCTATCGCCGCGATACCGACGGACACCTGGAATTTGTCGGCGAGAACGTGATCGACCACACCCCGAAAGACGAAACCATCCGCATCTTCACCGGCAATTCGTTCGATGTAGTGGGCGAGCGCAAGCGTACGAACATCCGCGTGGATTCGGCCCAGCACTGGATGGATGAGTCCTTTGAAATCCGGGTGCGCAATCACAAGAAGGAAGCGGTGATGGTGCGGGTGGTCGAACACCTCTATCGCTGGACCAACTGGAAGCTCACCGAGCAGTCGCATGAGTCGCGCAAGACGGACGCGCAGACCGTCGAGTTTCCCGTGACCATCGCGCCTGACGGGGAGCAGGTCGTGAGCTACACCGTGCACTATTCGTGGTAGCTGAACCTGTGGGGCGGGCGCCTTCGCCCGCCGCTTTTGACTTTGATCTTTGGTCTGGGAGACGGCAAATGCTTACAGTAACTTGGGAACAAATCCGGCCTGCGATACTACAGTCCAAATTAGAAAGGGCGGACAACAGTGTCCGCCCCACACTTGCTCAGCTGTCCTGCGGCAGGCTTGCGGGAATCTCCGCCGGATACTTCACCTCCGGATACACCCGGTCGAACAGCACCCAAAGTAGCGCCAGCAGCACGAACAGGAAGACGCTGGCCTCCGGCCCGACCGAACCGCCGGTCAGCCAGTGCGGACCTTGCAGGGAAGAATGCAGCAAGCGTCCGGGCGCGAGGCTGCCGCTATCGGGGACAGAGTAAAGATAGCTTTCACCCCAGTCCCACGCCGCATGAAAACCGATGGCGAACCACAGGTTCCCGGTGCGGCGCAGCGTCAGGCAGAAGAAGAAGCCGATTGCAGTGGCACCGAGAATTCCCACCCAGTACTCTCCGGGATTCTCCAGATGGAGCGCTCCGAAACCGAGCGACAGCAAAATCGCTGCTGGCCAGAAGCCCACGCTTTTGGTCAAGGTGAACTGGGTGTAACCTCGGGTGAAGAATTCTTCGTAGAAACCCACGATCAGGAAGAACCCGGCCCAGAACACGGCAAACTTCAAAATGCGCCCACCATGCAGCGCGACGCTCCCAAAGTAAAAGGCATGGGCGCCTCGCAGTACCATCAGCAGCACGGTAAGCGAGACCAGTCCCCACGCGGTCCCCGTCCAAAACATCTTGCCGAAGGCGTTGCCCAGGGGCAGACCGTAGTTGCCGAAGGCCCGGCCTTCGATCCGCGCCATCAGCAGCGCGGGAGCCAGCGCGATGATGGCGAGTCCCAGCTCCGCAGCTGTTTGTAACCACAGCCGCGACATGGACGGGAGAACGTAAGCGATGACAACGTACAGACAGAGTCGCAGCCCCCGGACCATGATCAGATAGAGCGCAAGCCGCCACACGGGACGAAGGCCATCCCGTCCGATAAATATTTTCTGCATCCGGGTTTCAAATGAAGAAAGCTTCATCGGCTCGAAAGCGGAGCCGGGCGCGGAGGCAATGCCGGGCGGCCGAGATGCGGGAGGAATCTCGGCGAGTTCGTCAGGCAGACTGTCTTTTGGTTCTTCCATCGGCGGAAGTTTCCCGATTCGTCCCTCGCCATGGTAAAACACTCGCCGGTTCCTCATGACCCGATTCTTCACCCGCGAACGATTTGGACGGCCCCAGATACTGGCGGCATGCCTGCTATTGGCCTTTCTGGCGCAGTGTCTCTGGCTGGTGGGGAAAGGCGCCCGACCCGGGACCGTGGATCTGGCGGAGATCTACCGGCTTGAACGTGGGACTGCGCTGTGGAATGGCAAGGGCTTGGAGCCGAGTGCGCAGGCAACCGATCTGGGGAACGAAGACTCCGGGAAGGAGCTGGATCATGCGCTCCCACCCGAGCTTGAGGACAGCGCTTACGACGCCCACCATTCGCCGCTGTGGTATCTGATCGCCGCGGCCCCGTTGTGGCTGCGGCCGGTTCCGCTCCAGCCGGAAAATATTCGCGAACTGCATCGCTCCGCCGTCGTTCCTTATCTTGTTTTCGGCCTGTTACTGGGCGCTTCCTTGTGGTACGTTGCCCGCCGTCTTTTCGGCAATGCCGGTGGATACGTGGCCCTGGCTCTTTACTGTTTCTCTCCCGGCATTATCCGCTCCTGCGCCCTGTGGTTTGCCGAGCCTGAGGTCGGTGCGGCCTGGGGAGCGTTCGGTGCAATCTTCACCGCGATCGCGGTGGCCCACACGCTGTATGCGCCGCGTGAAGTGGTCTTGTGGAACTGGCGGCGCATCGTGCTGCTGGGATTGTCCCTGGCGCTCGCAGTCAGCTCACAGTTTTCGCTGATCGTGGTTGTCCCCGTCGCGCTGGCATTCATGCTTTATCTTGCCCCTACCCGCCGCCTGGCAGCGTTGACCATCTGGATGGTCGCCTGCGGAATTGCTCTGCTGCTCGGATACGCATCCTACTTTTTCCACGCACGCGCTTTCTGGCAGGGGATTCTGCATGCGACCTTTCTCGGCATCTACTGGAAGGCCTACACCATGCCGCAGGCCTATCATCAGGTGCTGGCGCAGCTGGGACAAAGCAGTCCCGCGCTGGTTCTGGCCCTTCCGCTTGCGCTGGCCACATACATCGCCTGGCCCCGCGCCCGCTACTTCGGCAACACCGCGCCCCTGCTGATTTCGGCTCTATTTCTCGCAATCGCCGTGGGTACGCCGCACTATCCGGGCCTCGGTTTCCAATTCATGGCGGTCCCCTTTCTTTTCGTCTTCGTGGCCGGCATCGCGGCCGATCTGCTGGAGACTCGCCATCGCCACATCGCTCTGGCAGCCGTTTGCGGCCTGCTGGTCGCGAACGCTGCATGGAGTTTGTGGGAGTTGGCCCGCGTCGCCTGAGGGTGACCATGGTCACCCTTGTCCTTGAACCACTTAGGGCCCCGCACATGGACAAAAAATAGACAAACCAACCCGCCTCCCGGAGGCTCTAAGTACTAGAGGGCGTTTTTGTCCAGGAGGCCGCGCCATGATTTCCAAACTGGGGTATGATTCGTATGTGAAGCGGCTGAATTCAGCCACGGTAGCGGCACTTGCTCTGGGTGGACTGATTTTCCTGGCTTCGGTTTCCGCGGCGAAGGCGCAAATCAACGGTACGCCCGCCTCCGTCACCTCGATCAATTCCGGCGGACACCTCAATTCCACACCCGGCGTTCGCGCCAGCGTCACATCGCTCGGCCCCAATGGGCTGCAGCCGAAAAACCCATTTTTCAACCAGCCGGCTTGCTGTATCAATCCGTTGTTTCCAGTGAATCCGAATCCGCCGCTTTTCCCGCGTCGTCATCAGCACCGCGGTCAGTTTTTCCCGGCGGGAGGCGCGGTCTATGTGCCTTACGCTTACCCCGTGGTGGTTGGCGAAACCGATGCCGGCGATTCCTCGGCCGAGCAAGAACAAAATCAGATTGAAGAGGATGACCATGGCGGCCCCACCATCTTCGATCGCCGAGGCCCGGGCACTGCAGCGCGCTCCTATGCCGATCGCTATTTCCAGCGGCCCAGCCGAGCCCAGACAGAGACTGAGGCGGCTCCAGCAGCGCCACCCGCCGAGACCCCGGTCCCGGACCAGCCCCAGACTCTGCTTGTTTTCAAAGACGCTCACCAGCTTGAAGTTCAGAACTACGCGGTGATTGGAGACACGCTCTACGACTTGACTCCTGGACGTCATCACAAGATCCCACTCGCCGACCTGGACCTGACTTCTACGGCAAAGCAGAACGACGACCGCGGCATCGATTTCCGTTTGCCGCCCAAGCCGGAGACGAACAAGTAGATGCCAAACCGGTTTATTTTCGCCATCCTCGCCGCAACGCTCTGTATATCGCCGGTCACGGCGCAGAGTCGCGCCGCCGGTTCAGGCAGAGCGGGATTCGGCATAAGGGCTGGCTCGTCGGAGATCACCTCCGCTGCAGCCGGCGGATTCCCGGGCCGCAGCGTTGTGGGTGGCCCCGCCCGATTCCATCAGGGACAGGCGTCTGGGCGAGGCGCGATCTTCTTGCCCTATCCGTCTTTTTACTCCGATTCAGATGGAGGTTACGATGCGCAGGAGATCGTGCAGCCTCAGGTAGTAATGGTTCCAGCCGCGGCACCCGCCCCACCCGCCGCGCCGCCGGCTCCGCGCGAGTCTGTGCTTATCGAATGGCAAGGCGATCACTTTGTGCGCACCACGATGTCCGCGAAGTCCTCGGCCGACGCGCAAATCGCCCCTGACTATTCAGAAAAGGCGGCTTTGCCTGTGTCTGCCGGGAGAGGCTCTCTGTCGGGACCAAGGGATGCCGTTCAACCGCGGCGCGAGCTTCCGCCTGCTGTGCTCGTATTCCACGATGGCCACAGGGAAGAAGTGAGCGAATACACCATCATGGGTGGGACCATTTACTCGAAGGCAGATTATTGGACCACCGGATCCTGGACCAGGAACATACAGATTGCCGACCTCGATGTACCCGCCACGTTGAGACTCAACCAGGAGCGCGGTCTGAAGTTCATGCTGCCTACCAGCCCTAATGAAATCGTAACCCGACCGTAGCCGGTCGCCAACCACCACGAACAGTCGATCAGGGTCGCGCCGCGAAGCCGCGGAGCGGCGCAAGAATGTAGCCCAGGGCGCCAGCCCTGGGACAACGGCGCCCACAAAAAACCCTGAAAGGGTGAAAGAAACGGGCTCCGAAATCTGGCCTCAGCTTTGGGGGGCACCGATTCTAGGCACGCGTGGACCACCACAGCAGCCCCACAAACAGAATCTGCATCGGAGTGCGCAGCCAAAGTGGCGTCGCTGGTTTGCCCGCCAGGGTTGTCCGTTTCATCGCCGCGTTCACGTTTGCCGGAAACAGGACGATCATCAGCGCGATCAGGCATGCGCCGGCCAGGGAGCGAAACCGGGGCAGCAGCAATCCAATCGCGCCCATGAATTCCAAAATGCCGGTGAAATAAACCAGGAGCAGCGGCCGCGGAAACATGGCTGGAACCATCCGCGCCAGATCGTGTTTCATTCGGTTGAAGTGCGCGATTCCGGTAACCACGAACATGACGGCCAGCGCGTAGCAGGCGGAATGCTGCCATGTGGACAGCCCCGCGACACCCAGTGCGCCGATTCCGCGCAAAACCAGCCACGATACAAACAAGATAGTCAGGACTGCCATATCAACTGAAGTACCAACCCCCGTTTGGATTGACGGTCTGCCCGGTCATATAGGCGTTTTCCGCGAGCATCAGCACCACGGAGGCTACTTCGTCGACCTGGCCGAACCGCCCGATCGGAATTACGCTGGAAGTCGCGCGCGGGTTGGCACGCAACATGTCGGTCTCAACCAGAGCCAGGCAGACGGTGTTGGCTGTGATTCCTTCCTTGGCGAGCAAGGCGGCATAGGAGTGAGTCAGGCCCAGCATCCCGGCTTTCGACGCGGCGTAGTGCGGCCCCACCAGCCCGCCGGTCTGCGCCGCGGTGGACGAAATGTTGATGATCCGACCCCAGCGCTGAGCGCGCATCTGCGGTAACACGGCCTGGGTCACCAGAAACGCGGACTTCAGGTTCACATTGATGTGCTCGTCCCAGTCACTTTCCCCAATCTCTTCAAGCTTGATCTGCCGGGCCATGCCGGCGTTATTCACCAGAATATTCACCGCGCCGAGTTCCTGTTGAATTTGCGCCACCATTTTGATCACCTGGCCGGATTGCGAGACGTCGGCCTGAAGGGCGAGGGTGCGTCGTCCCAATTTCCTGATCTCGGCGCAAATGGTTTCAGCCTCCGCGGCCCGATCCCGAAAATTTACGATGATGTCTGCGCCCGCTGCGGCGAGCGACCGCGCAACGGCCGCTCCAACGCCGCGGCTGGCGCCAGTCACCAGAGCGATTCTTCCCTTCAGGGTCTCCATGGATTCGACCATGCATCCGATTATCCCACTGGCGTTGCGGCGTTGCGTACCGGATTCGCCATCCGCAGGAGCTTGATATCCAGCCTCTTTTTCAAGCTCACTCATGGTATAATTCTCATATCGCGAATCCACTCTAACTTCCTGTAAATGCAGTTGTTTAGACGTGTAAAGACGATCCAGATCCAAGCTTGTGGAACGGGCGCCCTCGCCCGCCGCTTTTGAAGTTGATCCGGGGCTTGGAATCTGCCAAATCGCAGAAGCATCATCGTGAACGAGTGCGGCAAGGCTTGAAGTTCAAAGTCAAAGGCGGCAGGCGAGGGCGCCCGGCCACACATGGGCCCGAGCTAACAGCTAGGAGCTAAAAGCTTTTTATGGCTGACGATCAGAATCCCGAACTTCCCCTGACTCCTCCGTCCAACGGTGGAGATGGCACCGGCATTCCCGGCGCGCTCAACATTCAACCCGTCAATATCGAAGAGGAGATGAAGAAGTCTTATCTCGACTATTCGATGTCGGTGATTATCGGGCGCGCCCTGCCCGACGTCCGCGACGGGCTCAAGCCGGTGCATCGCCGCATTCTCTACACCATGCAGCAGATGGGCCTG
>JBOGLD010000061.1:0-22521 GCA_050745885.1 Terriglobales bacterium | reverse complement strand
CAGCACGAGCGGGATGCTCGTGCGACGGCACCACGAACGCCGCAGCACGAGCGGGACGCTCGCGCGATGGCACCACGAACGCCGCAGCGCGAGCGGGACGCTCGCGCCTACATCAGGCCCCGGTGCTAAACTTGCCCCATGCTGGCCGATTACGCCGTGCGGGTGGAACAATCCCGCGGACGCCGCATTCCCGAGCCCCAGCATCCCTATCGCAACGATTTCCAGCGGGACCGCGACCGAGTCATTCACTCCCGCGCTTTTCGCCGGCTGGAGGCCAAGACCCAGGTTTTTACCCGGCGTTTCTCCGATCACTTCCGCAACCGTCTGACCCACACGCTGGAGGTGGCGCAAATCGCCCGCACCATCGCTGGCCAGCTCGGCCTGAACCTGGATCTGGTCGAAGCCCTGGCCCTGGTCCACGACGTCGGCCACCCACCCTTTGGACACGCCGGCGAAAAGGCGCTGGACACCGTCATGCGCGAGCACGGCCTTTTCTTTGACCACAACCTGCACGCCTTGCGCATCGTCGAAGACTTCGAGCTGCGCTATGCCGCCTTCCGCGGGCTCAATCTCACGTTCGAAGTGCGCGAAGGCATCATCAAGCACTCGCATGATTATTCCGTCCAGCAGTTGCCCGAGCTGGCGGAATATCTGCTCGATCAACGTCCGCCGCTTGAAGCCCAGCTGATCGACCTGGCCGACGAGATCGCCTACGACACGGCCGATCTCGACGACGGCTATGAGGCTCGCCTGCTCACGCTTTCGCAGATCCGCGGCGGCGTCCCGGGGTTCGATGGTTTCTATGGCGATGCCGAGCGCGCCTATCCCAACGCCCTCGAGAAGCTGAAGTTCAACGAAGCGCTGAAACGGATTCTCGATCGCATGGTGGGCGATCTGATTCGCAACCTTCAGGGCCGGATCAAGGCCGCCGGCATCCGCTGCCTGGAAGACGTGCGGGCGCATCCTCAGCGTCTTGCCACTTTCAGTGCCGCCGTGGAAGAAGAACGGCGCGGCACCAAAGAGTTTCTTTACCAGAACCTATACTTCAGCGCCGCGCTGGATCCGGAAAAGAACGACGCGGAGCGCGTCATCCGGGAACTGTTTGAATTCTGGATGGCGAAACCCGAAAGCCTGCCACAGAGCTATCAGGAGAAGGCCGGGCAGGAATCACTTCCGCGTGTGATTTGCGACTACATCGCCGGCATGACCGACAATTTTATTTACGAACAACACGAGAAGTATTGCGGGACGTAATTCTTCTAATCGCGCAGGCCCGGACGCCCTCCTTCGACTTCGCTCAGGACCCGGGCGAGCGAAGCTCTCCAAGTTTCCTCGATGAAAAAAATCAGCCGGGCTTTGCCCGGCCGGGCGGGTGAGGGCACCCGCCCCTGCGTGGTTCGTGATGGGCTCCAGTTCAGGCGATACACCCAGAGCGGACGTATCTGGCGGGTGCCGCAGAAATTACTGGGTTACCGCAATTTTTTGCAACCGTTGCCACACGCAGTTTTTATACCAGATTTCGCCAAAATTACCCGGCGCATGGCTTTTTCGCTCCCTTCGTTCTGTCTGCGGCGTTACAATGTATTGTTGGCGAAAGACTTAGATTTCCCCTGGTTTGGCATTCCACCTGTTATACACAGCAGCAGGTGTCGAGCAATTTGGGACGCCGATTTTTTTGGATTAATGCTGGAGCGGAGCCAATGCTCCCCACTTGGAGGACTTAGAAATGAAGAATCGCCTTTTCGTAGCGCTGCTTCTGACCGTTGTGCTGGCGCTTCCCGCCCTGGCGCAGCAGGCCAGTTCAACCACGCAAGATCAACCCGCGGCGGCTGCGTCCGGTGCCAGTGGCAAGCCTGCCCTGCAGCCCGACACGCATGAAGGTTTCTGGGGCAAGATCAATCCCTTTGCCCGCAAGAAATATGTGCAGCGGCAGACTGGCCCCATCCGTGACCGCGTCAACGAGTTGGACGACCTCACCTCCGCGAACACCAAGATGATCAAGGATACTGACTCGCGCGCCCAGGATGGCATCCGTTTGGCCTCGACCAAGGCCAACGAGGCTGACCAGCACGCCATTGATGCCGGCAACAAGGCCCAGATGGCACAGCAGACCGCGACCCAGGCCAATACCCGTCTCACCACGGTGGAACAGGTGGTAGGTAACATCGATCAGTACAAGGCTTCCACGCAGACCGAGATCCGTTTCCGTCCCGGCCAGAGCGTGCTCAGCAAGAACGCCAAGTCGGCCCTCGATGATATGGCGACGCCTTTGAAAGAACAGCGCGGCTACATCATCGAAGTACAGGGCTTCTCCTCCGGTCACGGCCAGGCCGCGATCGCCACTTCGCAGAAGATGGCGGACGCGGTGGTGCGTTACCTGGTGCTTAACCACGAAATTCCGGTATACCGGATTTACGTGGTCGGCATGGGCAACGCTCCGGTGCCCACAGCGACCGGCGAAACGACCAAGCGTACCAGCGGTGGACGCGTCGAAATCAGCCTCCTGAAGAACGATCTGGAAACGCTGGCTTCGACCAGTGCTGCCCCGGCTCCCGCGAGCCAGGACCAGCCGGCGCCCCCGAAATAATTGATTCAGGACGACGGACCGAAAGGCCCGAAGCCCTCCCCCGAAAGCCTCCCGCGCAAGCAGGAGGCTTTTTTGTGTGATTTCGGATTGTTGATTTCAGATTTGAAACCCGAACCGTCCGCCGCAGGAACTTCAATCTGAAATCTGCAATCGCCTTCCTCCTCGTATAATCCAACCCCGTGTCCACTCCCGCGAAGACCGCCCTGCGCAAAGCCGGCCTGTTCTACTTCGTCTGGGTAATGTTCTCCTACTGCACCGGAGGCCCCTTCGGGCTTGAGGACATGGTCACCACCTCGGGCCCTGGGATGACGCTGTTCTATCTGCTGGTGATCCCGTTCTTCTGGTGTATCCCGGTTTCGCTGGTATCGGCCGAGTTGACCACCGCCATGCCGGTGGAAGGCGGCTTCTATCGCTGGGTACGCGCCGGGTTCGGCGACTTCTGGGGATTTCTTGCCGGGTGGTGGAACTGGTCGGCATCATTCCTGCTGGGCAGCGTCTACGCCGTTCAGTTCGCCGATTACCTGGGCTTCTATTTTCCCCAGCTCATTGGATGGAGGCACTGGGTGGTTTCTCTGGCCATGGTTGCCGTGATCACATACATCAATGTGCGCGGCATCCAGATGGTGGGGAAATTTGCCACCGTGCTGGAGCTTTTCATTCTGCTTCCGGTTCTGGTGCTGGTCGTGGTCGGATTGGCCAAATGGCATCACAACCCATTCGCTCCCGTGGTGCCGCCGCATCAGCCTCTGTTCAACGTGTTTGGAGCGGGGCTGGCGCTGGGGCTTTGGCTTTACTCCGGCTACGAACAGCTCTCCACGGTTGCCGAAGAAGTGGAGAACCCGCAGCGGACTTATCCCCTGGCGCTGGCGCTGGTGGTGCCGATGTCCATCGCCGCCTACTTTCTGCCCACGCTGGCTTCACTGGCGGCGCTGGGCAACTGGGAGAGCTGGCATACCGGATATTTCTCGACCGCCGCGCAACTGATCGGAGGGCCGTGGCTCGGCGCCTGGATGTCGCTGGCTGCCATGATCACCTATGTGGCCCTGCTCAACAGCACAATTCTGACTTCGACGCGCATGCCGTTTGCCATGGCGGAAGACGGCTACCTGCCGCATGTCCTCACCGTCCAGCATCCGCGCTATGGCACGCCCTGGATCGCCATCCTGGTTTCGGCGGTGGTGTATGGCCTGCTCGCGGTGCACTCGCTGGTGCAGCTTATCGTCATTTATAGCTGGCTACGCGTGGCCACGACGATCCTGACAGTGCTCGCCGCCTGGCAGCTGCGCCGCAAGAAGCCGGACATGCCGCGCCCATTTGTAATTCCCGGCGGGCGCGCGGGACTGATCTACTCCGTGGTGGCGGTGCTGATCATGAGCGCCGTCGCGCTGGTGGGAAGCGATCCCTACGGTCTGTTGTGGGGGCCCGTGGCGCTGGCGGTGGGGCCGGTGATGTACTTCGGGTTGCGAGCCTTCATCCGTCCCCTATAACCACGCGCTCAGCTCACCCGATCCAAAAACTTGTACCAGGCACCGGCGAAGGGCAGGAACCAGGGCTTTCCGTTGTACAGACCAAGCGGCGCGCCGGGAAACGGAATCCCCACGAAGGGATTCTCCGGCTTACCGCCGGCAATGATCTGCGCCATCTGCTGGCCCTGCCAGGTGGCCATGGCGACACCGTGTCCGGCATAGCCGACGGCGTAGTAGATTCCATCCATTTGACCGGCATGCGGCATGATGTCGAAGGCGAAGTCCAGCGTGCCGCCCCAGACGTATTCGACTTTCACATCGCGCAACTGGGGATAGACATCGATCATGCCGCGCCGCAGAATTTCCGCGCTCTGGCGGATCGAATCCCGGGTTTCGGGGAAGAAGGCCGCGCGGCCGCCGAAGAGCATGCGACGGTCGGGCGTCAGGCGGTAGTAGTAGAGATAATTCTTGGAGTCGTAAATCATACGGTTGCGCGGGCTCAACTCCCGCGCCAGGGCAGCGGGCAGGACTTCCGTGGTGATGATGTAGGAGCCAATGGGAATGAGCTTCTTGCGCAGCGCCGGAGTGGCCGGCCCGGTGTAGCCGCTGGTGCCGACGAACACTTCCCGTGCCCACAGGGCGCCGCGAGACGTGGTGATTCGCCAGCGCTGCGTTCCATGTTGGTCCTCACGTTCAATTTTCTCTACTCGCGTATTTTCGAAAACCGCCGCGCCCGCCCTCAGCGCTGCCTGCGCCAGTCCGGCCACGTATCTCGCTGGATTCAATCCTGCGCTGGCTTCATCGACCATACCGCCGTAGTAGATGGACGACCCGATCTCGGACTGCAGGTCAGATCTGGGCACGATGCGGAGTTCATGGTTGAACTCGCGCGCGATGACTTCGGCCTGACGGGCGTAGCCGTCAAAATGCTTCTGCTTGCAGGCAACTTCGAGATGTCCGCCGCGGACAAAGTCGCAGTCGATTTTTTCCTCGTTGACCAGGTGTTCTACGCAGTCGATTGTCGCCAGTGACGCAGCGTACATGCGCTGTGTCCGCTCGCGACCATACCTCGAAATCAGCTTGTTGACGCCCAGTTTGAGCCCGGTAAGCACCATGCCCCCGTTGCGCGAACTGGCGCCCCAGCCGGTGGTCTCGGCCTCGAGGACGGCAACCTTAGCTCCGAGTTTTGCCAGCGTCCTTGCCGCCGAGAGGCCGGTGAAACCGGCTCCAATGATAGCCACGTTAACGCCACCGGGAAGCGGAAGCGCCGGGCCGGTCCTTGGCGTTTCTACCGTAGTCGACCAGAAGTTTTGCTCCCGAACAGACATGGCCCTCCGATAATCTGACAGAACGACTGAGCATTGTAGAGCATGAACACACGCGAAGGAGCACCGGCTAGTAGCTGGCCGCGCCGGGCGCAGCCGAACCCCCGCGCGCTGTCATCCCGAACGCAGCCGAGGGACCTTGTGTTCGGCATGCGTCAACAGGAACGTGTCCTCCATCCGGGATCTGCACTTTCTCGATCGAACGCCCAATTCAGGGCGGAAAACTCAAGGTCCCTCGACTGCGCTCGGGATGACAGTTCTGCAGCGGCCCCATGCCTCGGGAACATCAGGCTGAGCCACCCCCATTACTGCTGTGCCTTGAAGCCTTCTCGACGTGGCCTTAAACTTGGCTTATGCATGTGCATGCCAGCCCCGGAGCAAGCGAAAAGACGTCGCGCGTCCTGCGTTTTTCGCTGGTGGTTACGGCAGCCTACATTGTGCTGCTGGTGGTTGCCGGCATTCGGGCCCACTCGCTGGCGCTGCTCTCCGAGGCGGGGCACAATCTTTCGGATTTCTTCGCGCTGCTGCTCTCGCTGACTGCGGTGTACTTGCAGTCTCGCCCGCCCAGCACCACCAAGACTTTCGGCTACCACCGGGCTGGAGTGCTGGCGGCGCTGGTCAATGCCGTCTCTCTGGTGGCGGTCTCGTTCTTCATTTTCTACGAGGCATTCCACCGCCTGCAGAGCCCGGAACATGTGCGCGCCGGAGTGATGATCGGTGTGGCCGCAGCGGGCGTGGTGATGAACGGCGTGATCGCGCTGCTGTTGTACCGCGCCGGACGCGATGTCAATATCCGCAGCGCCTTCCTGCACGAGATTGGCGACACCCTCTCTACCGCCGCTGTCATCGCCGGCGGCTGGGCAATCCTGGCCACCGGCCAGTACTGGATCGACTCCGTGCTTTCCGTGGCCATCGGAGTCCTGATCTTGTGGTCGGGTTTCGGCATCGTCCGCGAGACGCTCAACATTCTGCTCGAAGGCACGCCGCGCGGCGTCAAGCTGGAACTGGTCGAAGCTGCCATGCGGCAGGTCGACGGCGTAAACGATGTCCACGACCTGCACGTCTGGAGCATCGGATCGGAGACCCGGGCGCTTTCCTGCCATATTTCGATCGCCGACATTCCACCGTCAGCGAGCGAGCGCATTCTGCGGGAAGTGAAGGAGCGGCTGCGCGAAGAATTTCAGATCGCCCACACCACCATCCAGTTCGAGAACGTAGTCTGCGAAGTGGCCCACGGATGCGTGATACCGGTAAGCGAATCTGAGCACCAACACAAGCATTGAAGATTTCTGTTCTAGGCTCAGGGCAGGATCCCTGGTCGTGTGGGGACGGGTCTCTGACCCGGCAACCCTGCCGAAGATATCAATTCTTCGACTGGCTCTGGTAAATCTCCCTGACGGTCTCAATCGTGTCTGCCTCTTCCGCCAACTTGTCTGGCCGAATGCGTACGATCCGCGGAAAGCGCAGCGCATACCCGCTCTCATGCCGGTCGGACCGCATCATGTTGTTGAAAGCCACTTCCAGCACAATTTTCGGCTCGACGACCAGCCGAAATCCCTGATCTTCGATGGTATGTTCCAGGAACCACTTCGTCATTTTGGCAATCTCGGCGTCGGTCAGCCCGGAGTAGGCTTTGCCGATGTTTACCAATTTGTCTCCGTCGCGCACCGCAAAAGTGTAATCGCTCAACACTCCAATGCGCTTGCCGTGGCCGTACTCGACCGCAGTGACCACCACGTCCAAAGTGGCCAGTTCACGCTTGAGCTTCAGCCATGCCTTCCCGCGCCGCCCGGGCGTATAGGGCGATTCGGGATCCTTGATCATCAGGCCTTCGTTGCCCCGGGCCTGCGCCGCTTCAAACAGATGATCAAGTTCTTGCGGCGTCGCTGCCTGAAACACGGGCGCGCGAATCAGGCGAGTGTTGGATTCGCTGTCGTGGTTGAATTCGAGTTGACCCTGTTGTTCCGGGGCGAATCGCCCACGGACGCAAGGCTCCCTGGGTGCTGCCAGCAGGGCGTCGAGAATTTCCTGCCGCTCTCGCAGCGGATGCTCCAGCAGTAACTCGCCCCTGGCGTAGAGGACATCGAAGACCAGATAGGCCACTGGCACCTGCCGCATCAACTTGTCGCTAACTCGTTTTCGTCCCAGGCGCTGCTGTAGCGCGCTGAAGGGGAGTGCTCGGCCGGTTTCGCGGGTCCTCCGGGCTTCGCCATCGCTTTCGGCACTGTGCGGGCGAGACGCCGCCACGACCGCCGCCGGGGGCGCTGGCGCTAGAGACCCAAGACCGTCGTAGCTCCAGGCAACGATCTCACCGTCGAGGATCGTGTCTTCCGGCAGTCCAGCCAGCGCGTCAGGCAGTTCGGGGAACGATTCCGTGATCTCGTCGCGGGTGCGCGAGAAGATTCTTATTTCGCCAGCGGAACAGTGCGCCTGGGCACGGATGCCGTCGTATTTGTCTTCCACCAGCACATTCTCAAAATAGCTGAGGGCCTGCTCGGACGATTCCGCCGGGCTGGCTAGCATGAAGCCCAGAGGATGGAACAGCCGCATCTTCGCGTCGCCCAGTTTTCCCGCCGCTGCCAGCTTCAAAGTCTCGCCAATGTCTCCCAGCAGCATGTTTGCGCGCTGGACCTCGCTTAGGGTTGTGCTGTAGGCCTTGGCGATGGCTTCTTCCACCAGACTTTCCTTCAATCCGATACGCAGATCGCCAGTCATGATCTTCACGATGTACTTGGCTTCGAGGGGCGTGGCCAGCGACAGAAGTTCTTGCGTTAGCGTGGCTTTCGCTGCCGGGCCGCGGGCAGCCGCGATTTCGCGGAATTTGGCGGCGACGTTTGGCAGGCTCAATGCCGGGCCGCCGGGCTTTGCCCGGCCAGGACGGGCGCGGGCGCCCGTCCTCACGTGGGCCGTGGTCGTTGACGAGGGGAGGACCGCTTGCGCCACCGCGCCCAGGTCTCCGACCTTGCGATAGGCGGCGGTGAGTTCGGCGTCGCTCTTTCCAGAAAGCTCCGCGACAATCCGCCACAAAACTCTTCCGCCGACCTGCAGCGTGGTTTCCTCCCAGACTGGAAACGGCCTGCCGGAAAGAAATACGGCGGAGAGGGATGCTTCCTCGGGCCCGAGCGCCTTCAGGTAGTCGGCAACGATCGCGACTTTCTCCAGCTTCCTGGTGGTGCCGGCGATCCGTTCGCAGGCTTCAGCCAGCTTGATCATGTGGTTTTAATGTGGGCGCGAGCGTCCCACTCGTGTGGCAGCGCCATGGACAATGCCGCACGAGCGGGACGCTCGCGCCTACATTTCGATCCCCTAACTCCATTATTTTTAGTCACTTAATCGGCGCTGCCCTCATCCTAAACGAATTAGCCTGTGGTACTCTTGTAGTTTGAGCCTGGCTTATCCGAGGGGCATCTAATACTCATGCGTTTCCTGCGAACATGGTGGCGTTTCCTGGTTGCCGTGCAACTGTTGCCTGCGCTCGAGGGCGGCGAGGAAACCCTGGTGGGCGGCCAAGCCGTGCTTGAGGGCGTTATGATGCGCTCTCCGCACGCGTGGGCCATTGCCTGCCGCAAGCCTTCCGGCGAAGTCTCCACCCACAGCGAAGCGCTGGAGCGGCTCTCTGAAAAACGCAAGTGGATGGCCTGGCCTGTGGTTCGTGGCGTGGTCACGCTCGGTCATGCGATGACGCTGGGCTTTCGGGCTCTGAAGTTCTCCGCCAACGTTGCGCTCGATGAAATGCAGCCCGAACCCGCGGGGGACAAGAAGAAGCTCGAAATCACGGGCTGGATGGCCGCGGTCAACATTATCATTTCGGTTGGCTTCTTCATTTTGATGTACAAGTTCCTGCCGCTGCTGGCAGCCACCGGACTGAAGCGGGTAAATCCGGTGTTCGGCGAGCAAATCCTCTTCAACCTGGTAGACGGCATCATCCGGATCGCGCTGTTCCTGCTGTTCGTCTGGGCAGTTTCGTTGTGGAGCGATATTCACCGGGTTTATGAATATCACGGCGCGGAGCACAAGACCGTATATGCCTTCGAGAACGGTGATCCTCTGGAAACTGTCGCGGTGCAGAAGTATTCGACTTACCACCCGCGTTGCGGCACCAGTTTTCTGATGACCGTGATGATCATCTCCATCGTGGTGTACACGCTCATTCCCGTGACGACGTTCTGGGCCCGCCTGGGCGTTCGCATCGCGATGCTGCCGGTCATCGCCGGTGTATCCTATGAAATCATCCGGTTTTCCGCCCGGCATCGCGGCTCGCTTTTCGCCCTGATGACCGCGCCCGGCCTCTGGCTGCAGCGCATTACCACCCAGCCGCCGTCCGACGCCCAGGCGGAATGCGCCATCATCGCCATCGACCATGCCATGGCGCTCGAAAAACAGCACGGCGGCGAATTGGTGATTGCCTAGAGCCGTCCTTGGCCGTTGGCCTTTGGTCGTTGGCTCAACCCCTCCTGTGGTCACTCGTCACATATTTTTTGGGGACGACGTGATAAGCGTTAGCCGGGAGGAGCTTACATGTCTTCGTTGGCATCGTTTCGCGATTTGCGGGTTTGGCAGGAGGCGATGAGGTTGGCCCGGGAAGTTTATCGGAGTACAGCTGACTTCCCCAGGTATGAACTGTATGGACTGACACAGCAAATCCGCCGCGCTGCTGTCTCTGTGCCCAGCAATGTTGCCGAAGGGAAAGGGCGGCACTCTGACAAGGAGTTTGCACACTTTTTGTTCAATGCCCGAGGTTCGCTGCTGGAACTGCAAACTCAACTTATCCTTGCGGAGCAATTAGAATATCTACCCGAGGCGGAAGGGCGGCGACTGCTGGCTTTGGCGGAGTGTGTGGGACGCGCATTGAGCGGTTTGATCAATTCTCTGCGCTCTCCCCGGGACAGCGCCGCCTAAATTGGACACTGAAACCGTATTGGTTTGCCAACGACCAACGACCAACGACGAACGACCAACGACGAATATGTTTGAACGACTAGACCAAATCGAGGCCCGTTACGAGGAACTGACGCGGGCGCTTTCCTCGCCGGAGATCATCGGCGACTCGGCCAAATATCAGAAGACGGCCAAGGCGCACAGCGAAATCTCGTCGATCGTCGAGAAGTACCGCGAATATAAGGACCTGACGCGCGGCATCGCCGAAAGCAAGGCCGTCCTGGTGGACGAAAAAGATGCCGAGATGCGTGCCTACGCCCAGGAAGAGCTGGACAAACTGCAGGCGCGCGTCGGCGGGGTGGAAGCAGAGCTTAAAGTTCTGCTGTTGCCCAAAGATCCGAACGACGAAAAAGACGTCATCCTTGAAATCCGCGCCGGCACCGGAGGCGACGAGGCCACGCTTTTCGCGGCTGAAATGTTCCGGATGTATACCCGATATGCGGAAACCCAGGGCTGGAAGGTCGAAGTGCTTTCCACTTCCGATTCCTCGGTCGGCGGCCTGAAAGAAGTAATTGCGATCATCGAAGGGCAGCGGGTTTATTCGCGGCTGAAATACGAGAGCGGCGTGCATCGGGTGCAACGCGTGCCGGCCACCGAGCAGCAGGGCCGGGTGCATACGTCCGCGGTCACGGTCGCGGTCTTGCCCGAAGCCGAAGACGTCGACGTCAAGATCGAGGCTAAAGACCTCCGCATCGATACCTTCTGCTCATCCGGCCCCGGCGGACAGTCGGTGAACACCACCTATTCCGCCGTGCGCATTACCCATATTCCGACCAATACAGTCGTAAGCTGCCAGGACGAGAAATCGCAGATCAAGAACCGCGAGAAGGGCATGCGCGTCTTGCGGTCGCGTCTTTATGAAATGGAAATGCAGAAACAGCAGGACGCGCTGGCCAAAGAACGCAAGGCCATGGTGGGCTCGGGTGACCGCAGTGAGAAGATCCGGACTTACAATTTCCCGCAGAACCGGGTCACCGACCACCGCATCGGACTGACCATTCACCAGCTTGAGCAGGTCATGGATGGCAAGCTCCAGCCGCTGGTCGAGGCCCTGGTCGCCCACTATCAGGCGGAAAAAATGAAGGCGGAAACCGCCGGCGTCGCGTAAAGCCGGAGCGCGCGGCAAACTTACTCTCTTTCAGCAGCACTCCAGTCTGGATTCCGCGTCCGTTGGTTTTCTATGCGCCGGTGTGCCTCTGTGGTGAAATAGGGGTGTGGATTTGAAAGACGCTCTCACTTCCGCCATCTCCCGCCTCACCTCGGCCAACGTCCCTTCGCCTGGCATGAATGCCGAACTGCTGCTCATGTTCACCCTGGAATGCGACCGCGCACACGTCTATGCCCATCCCAAGCGCAGACTCTCCGCTGACGAACAGGGCCGCTATGACCAGGCTCTTGCCGAGCGCGAGCGCGGCATGCCGGCTCAGTACATCACCGGCCACCAGGAATTCTGGGGCATGGATTTCATCGTCACGCCGGCGGTGCTCATTCCCCGTCCGGAGACCGAGCATGTGATCGAGACGTTGCTCGCTCACGTGGGGCGGGCGCCCTCGCCAGCCGCCTTGTTCCGCATCGTGGATGTGGGCACAGGCTCCGGATGTATCGCCCTGGCTCTGGCCAAGGAACTGCCTCGCGCGGAAATCCACGCTACTGAAATTTCACCCGCAGCCCTGGAAATCGCCCGCGCCAATGCCGCGCGCCTTCAACTCGAAAGCCGGGTTCGATTCCATCAAACTGACCTGCTGCAAGGACTGGAGCCCGGCACGTTCGATTTTGTTGTTTCGAATCCTCCCTATGTGGGCGAATCGGAAGAGGACCAGGTGCAACTCGAAGTCCGCAAATATGAGCCGCGCAACGCGGTCTTTGCCGGCGCCACCGGATTGGAAGTGATCGATCGCCTCATCCCGCAGGCCGGTCAATCGCTCAAACCCGGAGGTTATCTGGTGATGGAAATCAGCGGCACGATCGCCGAGCGTGTGCGGCAGTTACTTGCGGGCTGGACCGACGTCCGAATCACCAACGACCTGCAGGGGATTCCGCGAGTGATTTCGTCACGAACCACGTAGATCCGGACGCCTCGTCCGGCGGGCGGGCGCAGCTCGCCCGGGCGTTACTTGCCGGCGAGAAACACAAGGTCCCTCCACTTCGCTCGCTGCGCTTCGCTCCGGTCGGGATGACAGAAGTGTTCGGGCTTTTGCTAGGGTTCGCTGATGGCGGCGGGCTGAATTTCTTCCACGTCAACCCACTTGGTGGGATAAACGCCGGTGTAGCAGGCAGTGCAGTAGGTGGTTTTCTCGCCGTCAGCGCAGGCTTTTTTCATCCCGTCGAGTGAGAGATACGCCAGCGAATCGGCCCCGATGAATTCGCGAATCTCTTCCACCGACTTGTTGGCCGCGATCAGTTCTTTCTTGGACGGCGTGTCCACACCGTAGAAGCAGGGTGAAACCGTGGGCGGGCAGGAGACCCGCATGTGCACTTCCCTCGCGCCCGCGTTACGGATCATGCGTACGATCTTGCGGCTGGTGGTGCCACGCACGATGGAGTCGTCGATCAGCACCACACGCTTGCCTTGGAGCAGCGTGCGTACCGGGTTCAGTTTGAGCTTCACTCCGAAGTCGCGCACGCTTTGCCGCGGCTCGATGAAGGTACGCCCCACGTAATGATTGCGGATGAGTCCGAAGCGAAATGGGATGCCGCTCTCGGCCGCGTAGCCGACGGCTGCGGTCACGCCGGAGTCCGGCACCGGCACAACCAGGTCGGCGTCGGCGGGAGCTTCCCGCGCCAGTTGTCTTCCCAGACCTTCGCGGCTGGCCTGCACCGGGCGCCCGAAAACCATGCTGTCGGGTCGCGAGAAATAGACGTGTTCGAAAATGCAACTCGACTGCGCGGCCACTGGAGAATAGAACCGCGAAGTGATGCCTTCAGGCCCGACGATCACTAACTCGCCGGGTTTGACCTCGCGTTCGTAGGTGGCGCCAATCAGATCAAACGCGCAAGTCTCGGAGGCAAATACGATCGTGTCCTGCCGCTGCCCTTCCAGCCGGGGAATTCTTCCCATGTTTAAGGGACGGAATCCGCGCGGGTCGCGCGCGGCAAAAATCCGGTCCGAACTCAGCATCACCAGCGAAAACGCGCCTTCGACGCGGCGCAGGGCATCGGCCATGGCATCCGGCAGGGTCTGCTCTTTGGAGAGTGCGATCAGGTGAACGATCACTTCGGTGTCGCTATTGGTCTGGAAGATCGAGCCCTGGGCCTCCAGCCGATGCCGGATGTCCTGCGCATTCACCAGGTTGCCGTTGTGGGCCAGCGCAATCATGCCCTTGTTCGACTGCACCATGATGGGCTGCGCGTTGAACAAAGCGGAATCGCCGGCAGTGGAGTAACGCGTGTGCCCAATCGCCAGCGAGCCGTGGAGCGGGGACAAGACATCTTCCGTGAAAATATCGGCCACCAATCCCATGGCGCGATGGGCGCGCAAGGTCAGGCCGTTGGAAGTGACGATGCCCGCTGATTCCTGCCCGCGATGTTGCAGGGCATGCAACCCGAGGTAAGCCAGCTTTTCAGCCTCAGGGTGAGCGTAGATTGCGACTACGCCGCATTCGTCATGGAATTTGTCGAAAGCCATTTTAGCTATCAGCCCTCAGCTTTCAGTTATCAGCGAAATCCACCACGGCCGACGTGGGCAACCGTCCTCGGCTGGTTCAACACGCCACGCCATCCACCTCTGCACGCAGCGCCTTCTCCAGCGCGCCTTCAAACGCGTCACGCAATTCCACGACCGGTGCTGACACTACCACGCGGCCATCGAGTCTGATTTCAATTCGCTCCGACGTCGTCTCTCCAATTATTTCTGCCGCGATGCCATATTTTAACGCCACCTGTTGGATTCTGCCGAAGTTCTCGCGGTCGCAAGAGATGACCACCCGGCTGGCGTCCTCGCCAAAAAGAACAAACTCGGGCGGTAACCCAAGAGATGTCAGATCGATATTCATTCCAATGCCTTTAGCCAGTCCCGACTCGACCAGTGTTACCGCGATCCCGCCGTCCGAACAGTCATGGGCCGAATCCAATATTCCGATTTGAGCAATTTCGACCAATGCTTTCTGCAGGGCGGCCTCTTTTTCCAACTCCAACTCCGGAGGATAACCCCAAACCGCCCCCAGGATTTCCTTGGCATATTCCGACGATCCAAATTCTGATTCAGCGTCAGTCGCGTCGCCAGGTTCCGCGCCGCGCAAGAGAACGATGGCGCGTCCCGTCTCGCGGAAATCCGGACGCACGGCCTGGTGCACATCCTCGAGAACGCCCACCACGCCCAGAACCGGCGTGGGATAAATTCCTTCTCCCAGAGTTTCGTTGTAGAAGCTTACGTTGCCCCCGGTGATGGGAATTTCCAGGGCCTCGCAGGCTTTGGTGATGCCGTCAACTACCTGCGAGAACTGCCACATGATGTGGGGCTTCTCGGGGTTGCCGAAGTTCAGGCAGTTGGTGCCACCAATCGGTGTGGCCCCGGCGCACGCCACGTTGCGCGCGGCTTCTGCCACGGCGTGCATGGCGCCCAGCCGGGGATCGAGGTAGCACCAGCGTCCGTTGCCGTCGAGAGCCATGGCCAGCCCGCGCTGCGAGCCCTTGATGCGGATCACCCCGGCATCGCCTGCGCCTGGGCCTTCGACCGTGTTGGTTTGCACCATGTGATCGTACTGCTGCCAGATCCAGCGCTTGCCGCAGATGTTGGGACTGGCTAGCAGGCGCTTCAGATTAGGAGTGAGATCGGAATTTTCAGCCAGCTTGACGCGCTCCGGCATTTCGCGCGGCACCGGCGGTTCCCAGCGTTCCAGCGGACGCTTGTAAACCGGGGCGTCGTCGGTGAGCGCTTCATTAGGAATGTCGGCAACGATTTCTCCGCGCTGCAGCACCCGCATCTTGCCGTCCGCGGTCACGCGGCCTACCTCGACTGCGTCCAGTCCCCACTTCTCGAAGACGCGAAAAACTTCCTGCTCACGGCCTTTCTGGGCCACCAGCAGCATGCGCTCCTGCGATTCGCTCAGCATGATTTCGTAGGCCGTCATGCCGGTTTCGCGCTGCGGCACGAGGTCAAGTTCGATTTCGGTTCCGACATGGCCGCGCGCACCCATTTCGCAGGTGGAGCAGGTCAGGCCGGCCGCGCCCATGTCCTGGATACCGACAATGGCGCCGGTCTGCATGGCTTCGAGACAAGCTTCGAGCAGAAGCTTTTCCAGGAACGGGTCGCCCACCTGAACGTTGGGTCGCTTGGTCTCGGAAGCCTCACTGAATTCCTCGCTGGCCATGGTGGCGCCGTGAATGCCGTCGCGCCCGGTTTTTGATCCCACGTAAATCACGGGATTGCCTTCGCCCGAGGCTTTGGCGTAGAAAATCTGATCGCGCCGGACCAATCCCAAAGCGAACGCATTCACCAGCGGGTTTCCGGAATAGCAGGGCTCAAACTTGGTCTCGCCGCCCAGGTTGGCTACGCCAAAACAATTGCCGTAAGAGGCGATCCCGCTGACCACGCCCTCGAGCACGGATTGATTCTTGTGACTGTCCTTGGATGTAGGCGCGAGCGTCGCGCTCGTGCTGGCGGGCGAGGGCGCCCGCCCCACACCATCACCGGACTGAATCGGTCCAAATCGCAAGGAGTCCATCACGGCCACGGGGCGCGCGCCCATGGTGAAAATATCGCGCAGGATTCCACCCACGCCGGTAGCCGCGCCCTGAAAGGGTTCGATGAACGAAGGATGATTGTGGGACTCGATCTTGAAGGCGCAGGCCCAGCCGTCGCCAATGTCGATGATCCCCGCGTTCTCTCCCGGACCCTGCACCACCAGCCGGCTGCGTGTGGGTAGCCGTTTCAAGTGCACGCGGGAAGATTTATAAGAGCAGTGCTCGCTCCACATCACGCTGAAGATGCCCAACTCGGTGATCGTGGGCTCGCGTCCGCCCAGGAGCTGCTTGACCTTTTCGTACTCGTCGGGCGTAAGGCCGTGCTCCCGGATGATCTCGGGAGTAAGGACCATAGTCGGAGAAGTGGTCATATGGGGAAGTCCTATTGTCGCACAGCGACCACGTGGAAAAGTAGTGCTGGCCCTTCGCCTTCGCTCAGGGCCGGCCCGGGCTACGGCGCGACTATACTGTCCCGCATGAAGTCCGTCATCGTCGGCACGGCCGGGCACATCGACCACGGCAAAACCGCGCTGGTGAAGGCCCTTACCGGCATCGACGCCGATCGCCTGGCGGAAGAGAAGCGCCGCGGCATCACCATTGATATCGGCTTTGCCCACCTGGAACTGCCTCTGCCGGACGGCGAAACCTTGCGGCTGGGGTTTGTCGACGTTCCCGGACATGAGCGTTTTGTGCGCAACATGCTGGCCGTGGTGGGCGGCATCGATCTGGTCCTGCTGGTGATCGCCGCCGATGAGTCCATCAAGCCGCAGACGCGCGAGCATTTCGACATCTGCCGTTTGCTTTCGGTGCGCCGGGGGATCGCCGTGCTGACCAAGTCCGATCTGGTTGACCGCGAGACCATGGACATCGTGCGCTTGGAGGTCGAGGAATTTCTGCGCAATTCGTTTCTGGATCCGGCGCATTCGTCCGTCGTTGCGGTCAGCGCGCTGACCGGCGCGGGTCTCGATGAGCTAAGGCAGGCGCTGGCACAAACCGCCGCCGATGTTCCGGCCCGGGACTCTTCCGCCCTGTCCCGACTGCCCATTGACCGCGTGTTCACCATGAAAGGCTTCGGCGTGGTGGTGACCGGGACGCTGGTTTCGGGAACTATTCGCGAAGAAGATGAGCTACAGGTTCTGCCCGGGGGACAACGGGTGCGGGTGCGGGGAATTCAGGTGCATGGATCGAGGGCAGATCAGGCGGCGGCTGGGCAGCGCACAGCTTTGAATCTGACCGGCGTAGCCACGCGAGAATTGGCCCGCGGCATGGTGCTGGCTCCGCCGTCGGCTTTTCATTCCACTGCTCGCGTGGACGTGTCGCTCACGCTGCTGCCGTCGGCCAAACCTTTGAAAGATCGCGCCCGGGTGCATCTGCATGCCTACACTTTTGAAACCGTCGCCACGGCCGTCCTTTACGATCAGAAGCAGATTTCGCCGGGAGAAACCGCGCTGGCCCAGTTGCGCCTGGCCACGCCCACGCTGCTGTTGCCCGGGGACCGCTTCATCACGCGCCAGTTCTCGCCCGTCGTGACTATTGGCGGCGGCGTGGTGCTGGATGCGTCGCCGGTTTCTCGAATGCCTGGGCTCGATGCGTTCCTGAAGATTTTAGCGGGCAACGATTCCGTTTCCATTCTGCTGGCGCGCATCGCGCGACCAGGTCACGAAGGAATAACACTTGCAGAACTGATTGCCGAAACGGGCTGGCCAGGCAAGGTGATACAAGCGCACCTTACTGAACCGGTGGGACAATGCCGGGTGTTTCGAGTGGGCGACCGGTTTGTGCACGCGCCCGCCATGGAAGCGCTGAAACTCTTGATCACGAGCACGGTGGCCAGCTTTCATCGGGAAAATGCGCTGGTCGCGGGCATTAGCAAGGAAGAATTGCGGGAGCGTGTGGAAGCATCGAGCGAAGTATTCGCAGCCGCGATGGAGATGCTGGTCCGCGAGAAGAAACTGGGGACTGCCGGAGAGATCGTCCATTTGACAGGGCGCGGTGTTGTCATGAAAGACGACGAGGCCGAATCCCACCGCACGATCGAGCAAGCATTTGCTTCGGCTGGCCTGAAAGTTCCAGCCTTGAAAGATGTGCTGGCCGGGCTCAAGGTGGACAAACCTCGCGCTCAAAAAATGGTTACGCTGTTACTGCGCGACAAAGTCCTGGTGAAGGTATCTGAAGACCTGGTCTTCCATCGCGACGCGCTGCTGGATTTGCGCAAGCGCCTGTCAGCCGAGAAGACAAAGTCGCCCAAGATCGACGTGGCCCGCTTCAAGGAGTTGACGGGGGTGAGCCGCAAGTATGCCATTCCGCTGCTGGAATATCTCGACCGCGAGCATGTGACGCGGAGAGTGGGAGATGAAAGAGTGATCCTGTAGAAGAAAAACCGGGCCACGGATTTCCGCGGATAAGCCTTAACGATCTACCGTGAAATCCGTGTGAATCCATGGCTAAAGCTTCTCTTCCGGCATTTCCAATTCCAGTCCAAGCGGATCGGTGAAGCGGTTGGTCAAGTTTGCCAGGCCGGTCAGGAGGTGCAGGTCCACGATCTCCGGTTCGGAGAAATGTTTTTTCAGCTCATTGAAATCAGTGTCTGTAATTTCGTGCGGGGACCGTGTCAGCTTCTCGACGTAAGTCAAGGCGGCTTTTTCTTTCTCGCCGTAGCGGGAGTAGTTTCCTTGCTGGAGAGCGCCCCAATCCTCCGAGCTGAGGCCCACGCGTTTGGATGATGCCAGATGGTGTTGCAGGCAGTAGCGGCAACCATTCATCATCGACACGCGGATATAGATCAGTTCATAGAGCTTGCGATCGAGTGAGCGGCCAACACTGGCGTAGAATCCGAGAAAGTTCTTGAGCAAATCGGGGCGATGGGCCAGCGCTTTTTGCGCGTTGCCCGGTTTGCCCTTCAGTTTCTGATCGTAGATTTCCTTCACTTCAGGTGTAGCTTGTTCGGGTTCGATGAGAGCGATGCGTGCCATGGAGTCTCCCGGGCCTTGACCACCGACGTCCGTATAATAAAGCACACATCCGGGGACTTTGTGTGCCGGAAGGAATTTGCCGATGCTTTCGATTCGTCCTGCCCAAGCCGGCGACGTGCCCGCGCTGAACGCCCTGATTCATGAATTCGCGGAATTCGAACGCCTCCCCGTGGCCGCAACCGAAGCCGGCCTGTTGCGCGATGGATTCTGCGGGTCGCCGAAATTCCGCGTCCTGATAGCGGAATGGGACGGTCTGGCTGCCGGCTATGCGCTTTTTTTCGACTACTACTCAAGCTTCGAAGGTCGCGCCGGCCTCTTTCTTGAAGACATCTACGTTCGCGACCAATATCGGGGAAAGGGCATTGGAGGCGCCCTGCTGGCCCGTATTGCGTCCGTAGCCCGTCAGCAGAACGGTTTTGGTGTACGGTGGCAGGTGCTCGACTGGAATGCTCCGGCCATAGAGTTCTACAAGAACCTGGGCGCAACGTTTCTGGACGACTGGAAGACTGTAAGCCTGGAGGGAGACGCGTTGCAGAATGTGGCCGGGAGCGCACCATGACCGCAGCCGTGCGCGTCATTGGCGCCGGCCTCGCGGGAGCGGAAGCGGCGTGGCAGTGCGCGCGGCGAGGCATCGCCGTCGAACTCTGGGAGATGCGCCCGGTGCGCTCGACCCCAGCGCATCAGACGGCGGATTTCGCGGAACTGGTCTGCTCCAACTCTCTGAAGTCCGACAGCCTGAACACGGCGCCCTGGTTGCTGAAGGAAGAAATGCGCCGGGCAGGATCTCTGCTGCTGGAGATCGCGCGGGAGTGCTCCGTCCCCGCCGGCCACGCGCTGGCCGTCGACCGTACAACCTTCGCGGCCCGCGTCACCGATGCACTCACGCGGGAGTCGCTGATTGCAATCCGGCGCGAAGAGGTCACGCAGATCGACCAAGATCAGATCACAATCATTGCTACCGGGCCCCTTACCTCCGACGCCCTGTCCCACGAGATCGCCCGGCTGAGCGGGTCCACTCATTTGTATTTCTTTGATTCGATCAGTCCGATTGTCGAAGCCGATTCCATCGACATGTCCAAGGTGTACCTGGCGGCGCGCTACGACAAGGGCTCAGCCGACTACATCAATTGCCCCATGGCAAAAGAGGACTACGACCGTTTCTGCGATGCATTGATCGCGGGGCAGTCGGTCGAAGAGCGCGATTGGGAGAAGCTGAACTACTTCGAAGGCTGCCTGCCCATCGAGGAAATCGCACGCCGGGGCCGGGATACGCTGCGCTTCGGCCCCATGAAGCCGGTAGGGTTGAAAGACCCGCGCACCGGCCGGATTCCGTACGCGGTCGTACAACTTCGGCAGGAGAACCAGCGGGCTGATTCTTACAACCTGGTGGGTTTCCAGAATCACCTGAAATTCGCAGACCAGGCGCGCGTGTTGCGGCTGATTCCCGGACTCGAGAATGCCCGCTTCCTGCGCTATGGACAGATCCACCGCAATACATACATCAACGCGCCCACTTTGTTGTCTGAGTCGTTGCAGATGAGAAAGTATCCGCCCCTGTTCTTTGCCGGCCAAATCTGCGGGGTGGAGGGCTACGTCGAATCTATCGCGACCGGGCTGATGGCAGGCATGCACGCTGCGGCGCTGGCTTCAGGCGTGGAACTGGTCTCCCCGCCACGGGCGAGCGCTTTCGGTTCCCTGGTGCACTACGTAACCCATGCCGACGCCAGAAACTTCCAGCCCGCCAACATCACCTTCGATCTGCTGCCGCCGCTCGAGACCAGGATCCGCGACCGGCAGGAACGGCACCGGCTGCAGTGCGAGCTGGCGTTGCAGCAGTTTGACCGGTGGCTGGAAGGAACGAAGTGTGGGGCGGACGCTCTTGTCCGCCGCTTTTGAAGTTGGTGTTTGCCGATTTGCTGCTAAACAATAACCACCCTCTGCCTGGGTTGTGCGCGGACCGAGGCTAAGAGCCTGTAACAAAACCTCGCCGAACAGGGGCTCGTGATTCGACCGGAATCAGCCCCGATCAAACTTTCCAGAATGGGATTTCTGGCCCCGAATAACTGGCAGGGCACCTTCTAGTTCGGATGACCTTCGCGGAAAATCGGCGAACAACTCGGCTGGACCGTCGAAGAGCGCCTGTGGAAATCCCGCTTCCGTCATGAAATGTTCATCAGGGTTTAACCGCCGCGTAACAAAGGACCGCTAGATTCGTCTCGACCGATTCCGGGTCCAAAGCTGTGTTTTCACGGCGCGACTGCGCCATTTCCAGGAAAGAGAGCTACGCACATGAAGAAGAAGGCCGCAACTCTAGGTCTGCTGCTGGCAGCACTGGTGTCGCCGGTGTTCGCCGGCGAAGGTCCTGTCCCTGAGGGTGTCCCGCCACTGGACCATGTGTTCGTCATCATGATGGAGAACCATGGCTACAGTCAGATCGTCGGCAATCCAAACGCACCATTCGCCAACCAATTGGCCAGCTCCGCCAACTCTGCCACCAATTACTTCGCCATTGGTCATCCCAGCCTGACGAACTACCTGGAGGTGGTGGGGGGATCAAACTTCGGTGTGCGCACCGACAACAGTCCGGACTGGCACAACGGGTCCTGCACTACCAACCTCGAGTCTGGGCAGGCCGCGACCGATAACCCGGCCAGCCCCGACATTTGCCCCATCTCGGGAAGCGGCACGGATGCCGAGACGCCGGCGATAGACATGACCAACGAGTGTCCGACCGCCACCGTCCCTTGTCCGCCAGGCCTGGCCAGCATTGACGGCGTGCAGTCCGTTCCGGCTGCGCCGAACACCTCCGGCAAGACGATCGCCGATCAGTTGGCGGAGCGGGGTCTGAGATGGAAGAGCTACCAGGAGAACCTGCCCCCGACCGGCCCCGATGGGGTAAATAACAGCGACGGCTTCTTTACCGATAGCGCGGGAATCCTAGCGGCGATCCCAAATGAAACCCAGACCCTGGTCAACCTCTACGCGGTGAAGCACAATCCATTCGCGTACTTTCGCAATGTGCAGGAAGGTGACAGCCGCAACAACAGCCTGAGGAATGTCGCAGGCTTCGAAGGCGCCGGGGGTCTGGTCGAGGACCTCGCTTCCGGGCACGTTCCGGAGTTTTCCTTCATTGCACCCAATCAGTGCAATGACCAGCATGGACGTGGCAACGCCGGCCCTCAGTGCGACTTCGACCCAGCCGACAACGGCACTCAACAAGGATTGAACCCCGCGTTGATCTATCAAGGCGACCTTACCATCAGGAATCTTGTCAATGCCATCGAGAGATCTCCTGCGTGGCGCGACGGGAACAATGCGATCGTCATATTGTGGGACGAGAACGATTACAGCTTCGCTCCTGATAACAGGGTGCTGCTTATCGTCGTGAACAACGGCGGCGATAGTCACGGCAAGAGAGGCGGCCGACAGAGCAGTCAATTTTACAGTCACTTCTCTTTGCTCAAGTCGCTGGAAGCCGGCTTTGGTCTGCCCTGCCTCAACCACGCGTGCGACGCAAACGTGGCGGTCATGTCGGACCTCTTTGGTGGGGA
>JBOGLD010000060.1:0-8667 GCA_050745885.1 Terriglobales bacterium | reverse complement strand
GGCTTCGGGTGCAAAGGCTATGTCTGGCCGCACACCTTGCTAGCGGCGCTCGCAGCAAAGGTATTGAAGCGACCAGTGCATGTTCAACTCACTCGTGCGCAGATGTATTCAATGGCAGGGCATCAGGCGGCAAGTATTCAGACCGTTGCACTAGGCGCGCGTAGGGATGGGAAGCTGACAGGAATCCGCCATGACAGTATTTCGCCCACTTCCATATTCGACAACTACATTGAGTATGCGGCGCTTTGCCCTCGCTCCCTGTGGAGTGCGAGCGGAGGAATTTCGACGAATCACAAGATCGTCCATGTGAACCGCAATACACCGACGGCTCTTCGTGCCCCCCACGAAGCACTCGGGCATTTTGCCATCGAAACCGCGCTGGACGAACTTTCTTATGAAACTGGCGTAGATCCCGTCACGTTACGACTACTCAACGACACTGATATTGATCCACACACGGGACGGCCATTCTCTTCGCGCGCAATGCGCAAATGTCTGATTGAAGGTGCTGCGCGGTTTGGTTGGGACAAACGAACTCCTGAGCCTCGCTCAATGCGTGATGGCCGCTACCTGATCGGACAGGGGATGGCAGCGGCCATCTATACCCATTGGCGATGGCCGGCACAAGCGCGGGTCACGTTGCAAGCGGACGGTTCCGCATTAGTAGAGGCTGGAACACACGAGTTGGGTACCGGAACCTACACAGTGCTTCAGCAGGTCGCCGCGGATACGCTGGGTGTGCTCCCTGAGAAAGTGGTGGTGCGCATTGGCGATACCAGATTGCCAACATCGCACGCGTCGATAGGATCTGCCACCGCAGCCAATGCCGGTGGGTCCGTCATGCTAGCTGCAAAGGCCGCGCGTGATCAAGCGATTGAGTTAGCTCGAACAGGCCGCTATTCGCCGTTTCGCAACGCGGACTCGCGTGACGTGTTCGTCGAAGACGGCACGCTGATGCTGCGCGGCAAGAACGTGAGCGTCACATATGCCCAACTGCTGACGCGAAACGAGCTGCCATTCTTGGTCGGCGACGGCAATTACGACCCGGTGGCGGAAGGACCGAAAGCTGTATTCAGTTTCTCTGCGGTGTTCGCTGAAGTGCGCGTCGATCCGGACTTTGGGCTCGTGCGTCTGAATCGCTTCGTCGGTGCCTACGACTGCGGCAGGGTAATTAACCCTAAGACCGCGCGCAGCCAGGCCATCGGCGGCATTATCTGGGGCGTAGGGCAGGCTCTGTTTGAAAAGACGGAAACCGATCCCACTTTGGGGAGATTTCTGAATCGGAATTACTCCGGTTACCTCGTGCCCACGTGTGCAGACATACCAAAACTTGACGTTTTATTCGTCGGTGACTTTGATGACGAAGCGAGCCCGATCGGCGTAAAAGGGTTAGGTGAACTCACCTCAGTATCGGTCGCGCCCGCGATTACCAATGCTGTGTATCATGCCACCGGCAGGAGAATCAGGCACTTGCCGGTTGCGGTCGAGGACCTGCTGTGAAGCATGTATCGGCCTCGATGCTCTTTGTACATATTTCGCCTCCGAGGGTGACTTGTTCTTGAATCGGTGCTTGGGTGACATCGTTTACAGAAAATCCATTCGCTGTATTAACAATCGTCGTCGCGCCGGCAATTCTGACCAGCGCGTCGAGCATGTTGTGCCTGGGAACAAATAACCAGCTTGGCCGTATCGTAGACAGAACGCGCGTTGTGTCAGCGCAACTTACGACTCTCGCACCGACTGACGAGAGTCGTGCGTTGTATCAGCTTGAATTGCAAGTTCTGGAAGTCCGCTGGACACTCGTTCTTCGGGCTCTGAAGTTGTTCTATACGTCCGTTGGTTCCTTCGCCGCCGCTGCACTGATTTCACTTTTGGGCGCCATCCTTACTGGTTCCGCTCTGCATGCGGCGTTCATCGTGATTGCTCTCTTCGGGCTGTCATCAGGCCTAGTAGGCGTTGCGGGGCTGGTAATCGGGTGCGCGACAATGGTGAAAGAAACTCGTCTAGCAGTAGAAACCCTTGCAAAAGAAGCAATCCTAGCAGGTCGACATGTTGGCGGAGAAAAATCGTCAACTACCGCGAGATTCGGTGTCCCAGCTTCGAGTTGAGAACAGCGCGTGTCATTTCGATCTGCTCATTATGAACCGCACGCGTATTACGAACCAAACCAGTTGCGCGTAACGAAGGGCGTGCCCACCGACCATTCCAGTCGCGCCCACGATTACGAGTCGTGTGTGTCACACGCTAGGAGCGTTCAGCGACGGACTCGAAGCGTTCTTTGAAGACACCGGGTTAGTCACTGTCATGACAGTTCGCGCTCTTCGAGCCAGTCGAGGTAGAGCAGGCGCTCCGCAAACAGCCACGAGCCGTCCATCTTATTCACGGTCGACGCCGGAGTATTTGAATCCTCTCCAGGGTGCCTGCGGATCACCGGTCATCCCATTGATCACAACGCGCCCGCCCGAATTTGTGAGGCCATGCGACGCGCGCGCTGGAGGTCGGTCCCGAGGAGTCAATCGTTTGTCTGCCTAATTCTCAAGCTTGACTGATTAGATTTGTGCCGTCCCGCCATCGACAAACAGTTCTATGCCGGTGACGAAGCTAGAGTCGTCGGAACCCAGAAAGAGCGCGGCTGTCGCGATTTCTTCAGACGCGCCGATGCGGCCCATCGGGATCAGGGAAACGAACTGGTCCTTGACTTCTTTCGGAATGCCCACGAACACGCCGGTATCAATCGAGCCGGGGCTGAGGACATTCACGCGAATCTTCCGATCTTTCAGATCGTTGGTCCAGGTGCGGGCAAAGGAGCGCACAGCGGCTTTGCTCGCGTTGTAAACGCCCATGCCCGGAAAGCCTTTCACGCTGGCGATCGAGCCGGTCATGATTATCGATCCACCATCCCGGATCAACGGCAACGCCTTTTGCACTGTGAACAGGGTACCTCGGACATTGACATCAAACGTCTTATCGAAGCTTTCTTCGGTGACCGATCCGATAGGGATACCAAAGTCGCCGACACCGGCGCTGGCAAACAGGATGTCGATGTGGCTCTTCTTCGCTTTGACAGTCTCATAGAGCCGATCGAGATCGGCGAGTTTCCCGGAGTCGCCCTGAACACCGGTCACGTTGTTTCCAATAGCCTTGACGGCCTCGTCCAACTGCTGCTGGCGCCGGCCCGTGATGAAAACGTATGCGCCTTCCTCGACGAACAACTTGGCGGTAGCCAGAGCCATTCCTGAGGTCGCCCCGGTGATGACGGCGACTTTCCCTTCAAGTTTTTTCATGGTTTCTCTCCTTTAATGTGTCTAAACGACGACGGGACTGCCTTTGGGCAACAACATTCCATCCGGGCGAAGGTTCATTCCATCGTCGAGGTCGGCGGAGTTCCGCTATCGATGAAGGTGTAGAACACAGCTACACGGCCGTCGCGTTCCTCTAGAACGTCCGTACCGGTGTAGCGGTAGGGCTGCCCAGGAAGTCCGCTTCCCCAGCGACACATCCCGACATTGTGCATCGTGTGGATATCGCCAATCACCGCGTAGCGGTACTCAGGGATACGCTTACGTATTTCCGACGCTGCCTCATTGATCGCCGCAATGCCGACCATGCGGCCACCCGGGTGTATCCAAACGCAATCTTCCGTATAAGCATTGCGCATCATGCCTTCGCGCTTCACTGGATCGAGCTCGATGAAAATTCTATCGAAGTTGTGGCGCAGCAGTTCTGTAACTGTCATCTTTTTCTCTCCCGTCTTCCTCTTTGCCGAGCCCCGACTGGCAGCAAAGCGCGATGAGACTCGTGGACTCCTCATCACCGGTTCGCGGCCGCCAGTCAAATAGTCACGGCGTAGTTCTGTGGTGTTACGCCTGCGTCGCCGGCTTCGCGCTGAAGATGCCCTTGAAGTTTGAGCGGTACTGAAGGAAGACCACCACCCACAGCACCGACGCCACCAGGGCCGGAGCAATACTAGCCGGCGCAAGCGTCATATGAAACGCGAGGATGTTGTAGAGCTCCGCCGCCAACAGGGTCAGCGCAAGTGGCACAAAGAAGCCTGAGAGCAAAAGCAGTCCACCGATTACCTGCACCGCGAAAAAGAACGCGGCAAACTGCGATGCGCTGACGGCAACGAGGAACTGAATGGTCAGTGGGTTTGTCGGTGGCGGCTGGTGGATAAATTGAAGAAATCCGTTCAGCCCAAAGACCGTAAAGATCAGCCCCAGCAGATAGCGAGCAACGACGGCAGTGATCTTCATAGGGCAACTCCTTCGAGGCTTCGCGCCTGCATCTGCACGGCCTGAATGTGCGGCGCAAGAAACGCGTCCCGGTCATGCCCTTGGTTCAGCGCCTTGGTTCCACCTGCGGTGAGGAAGGTGGCGTCCGTCACACCAAGGAAGCCGAAGACTGACCGCAGGTACGGTTCTACAAAATTGAATGAAGCCATTTGAGTCTGGGCGTCGTAGATACCGCCAGTCGCGATGATGAAGGTCGCCTTCTTGCCGATAATCAGACCCTTCGGCGTTCCGCTCGCGTAGGAAAAGGTCCGGCCGACGCGCGCAATCTGGTCGATCCATAGCTTGAGCACGGAGGGCACACCGAAGTTATGCATTGGCACTCCGATGACGTACTCATCGGCTTCCTCCAGTTCGGCGAGCAGTGAGTCCGAAAGCGAAAGCAATTCCTTCTGTTGCGCAGTGCGGGCCTCTTCCGGCGTGTAGACGGCACCGACCCACCCAGCAGTGACAGGCGGGATCGGGGTTGCGTTGAGGTCACGGTCAATCACCTTTCCGTCCGGGTGTGAAGCCTTCCATTCGGTGACGAACGCTGCGGTCAGCTCGCGGGAGACTGACCGATCGTAGAGTGGGCTCGAATCGATATGAAGCAGAGTAGGCATAGCGGGAAACCTCCTATGCGACATATGATGTTTAATAGATACTAGTCGATTCAAAGAAATCGACGATTGTCGTGTACACATCTATTGTCGTAGAATGGGGTATACTCAAAGGCTCGTATGACACAGGCGCTTCAATCCGGCAACACGGCGTTCGCAGTCGATCCCCGCATCCTCCGTAGCCGCCGCATGCTTATGGATGCGCTGGCCAGGCTATTGAGCAAGAAGGAGTTCGACGACATCTCCATTCAGGAGATCGCTGACGAGGCCACGCTGAACCGGGCCACCTTCTACCTTCATTACCCAGACAAGAGCGCGCTGCTGCAGGCCATGACAGACGTTCGCTTCCGCGACCTGATACAGCGCCGCGGCATCTCCTTTACCGACTGCAATGGAGCACTGCGCGCCATTGCACTCGGCGTCTGCGACTATCTGGCTGAGAGCGTAAGCTGCCCCGGTCAGTTGGCTCAGAGACCGCTCGAAGGCTCCATCATCCCGGTCGTCGAGGGCATGTTCAAGGAAGGCCTCGCCCACCATGCGATGGCACCCGACATCGATGCGGCACTGCTAGCGACCACGGCGGCCTGGGCCGTCTTCGGAGCCGCGCGCCGCTGGTTTCAAACCCCCGACCGGGTCCCCGCTAAGGAGATGGCCACCAACATTGAAACTATGGTGAAGCCGCTCTTTCTTATCGGCTCCGAATAGCTAAAGCACGGCAGAGTCAGTCATCCACAAGCGGACGAACTTCTCAGATGGTTCGTTTAACTTTGGCGATCGTCCACAAAACCGATGGCGAGGCGCTCGGGTCGGTAAGGGGAAACGCACTTGGATTGGCAAGGCGCTCCCTTGTGATGGGCGCCCACGTCTCGGGCTTTGTCGGCGACACGAAAGAACTACGGGAGCAGTCAGCGCTCCTCCTCGCGGTCCAGAAACGGCGATGTGGGAAGTGGGAGGGGCCGCCGCCGTGTCAATGAAGCGGTTTGTGCCTGTAAGCGCTCGTATACCCGACGTTCCGAATTGTAAAAGTCATATAGTGGTGAGGGGGGGCGGTCTCTGGTTTCGTCGTAAATGGCGGGCGGAACGCCATCGGTTCCAGGACTTGACTCCGCAGTTCTTGTGGTGCGCGAAGACTTGAAAGTTACGAATCAGCCCCACACTTGGGAATGCTGAGCGAGGACGCATGGATCTCACAAAACAGGCCGAGCGTAACGCCCCGCCAGTCGAGCCTCTGAATTTCGAGCGTTTGGCTGCACACGAACAACTCCGTCGGTCGCAGGCGTTTTATGAAGCGATGCGAACCAGGCGGACAGTTCGGTCGTTTTCGCCCGAGCCAGTACCCTACGAAGTCGTCGAAAACGCCATCAAGGTCGCGGGCAGCGCACCTTCGGGGGCGAACCAGCAGCCCTGGATGTTTGTTGTGGTCTCCGATCCTGCGATCAAGCGGCAAATCCGGAAGGCGGCGGAGGTCGAGGAAAAGGAGTTCTACAGCGGCCGCGCTCCGGATGAATGGCTGGAGGCCCTGGCGGTTCTCGGAACAGACTGGCAAAAGCCTTTCCTGGAGACCGCGCCTTATCTGATCGTCGTGTTCCGAGTGGACTACGGCTTAAGCCTGAGCGCCGACGGGCAACAGATCAAGACCAAGCATTACTACGTCGCCGAGTCGGTGGGTATCGCGTGCGGCATGTTGTTGGCTGCGCTGCACATGTCAGGACTAGCGACTCTGACGCACACGCCCAGCCCGATGGGGTTCCTGGCGAAGATCCTACACCGCCCTAAGAATGAAAGGCCCTTTTTGCTGATACCGGTCGGGTATCCGGCGGAGGCAGTCACCGTGCCTCGCATTGGGAAGAAAGACCTGCCAGAGATACTGCACGTCGTGGATTGAAACCTGCTCAAGGGCACGGGAGTCACAACCTGAGGATGACGAAAAGCAAAAAACCTGGACCGAGCCGATCTAAGGGCTTGGCGGCACAAAGAAGCTTTCGAGTAGCCATTGCGCAATTCGCACCGGTCTACCTCGACAAAGCGGCCAGCGTGGCGAAGGCGATCCGCTTAGTGCGAGAGGCGAAAAAGCGAGGAGCGGAGCTAGTAGCATTTGGTGAGACCTGGCTCCCGGGCTATCCTGCGTGGCTGGACGTTTCTCCCAAAGTTGCCTTCTGGGATCACGCTCCGACCAAGCATGTATTCGCACGCCTGCGCGAGAACAGCGTAACGGTGCCTGGCCCGGAGATCGAGGCTCTGCAGAAGGCGGCCGGTGATCTCGGAATCAATGTCGTGATCGGCGTAAACGAGCGTGTGGATGAGGGGCCAGGAACCGGCACGCTATACAACAGCATCCTGACCATTAGTTCCGAAGGCAAATTGGCGAACCACCACCGCAAACTCGTCCCCACGTACACGGAGAGGATGGTGTGGGGGAACGGAGATGGACGCGGCCTGACCAGTATTGAGAGTGGACCGCGCATTGGCGGGCTGATCTGTTGGGAGCACTGGATGCCGCTCGCGCGGATGGCTTTGCACAACGCCGGCGAACACGTGCACGTCGCGTTGTGGCCTACCGCACACGAACTCCATCAGCTGTGCAGCCGTCACTATGCCTTTGAGGGCCGATGTTTCGTGCTCGCGGTCGGGCTGATGATGCGAACGAGTGACATTCCAGAAGAGTTCCACTCCGAGGGCAGGACCGCGGACGAAGGAAGAGAGTGGGTGGAACGTGGTGGAAGCGCTATCATCGCACCAGATAGCCGGTATGTGGTCGAGCCGGTTTATGATCGCGAAGACTTCATTGTTGCCGACCTCGATCTCAGTGAAATCGACCAGGCAGTCATGACCCTGGACGTCTCGGGCCACTATTCACGGCCGGACGTGTTTACCTTCGAAACAAAAGTAAGGTAAAGGGACAGTACCTTTGATGCCCAGCTGGAGATGCCGGCACGGTGCTCGCCGAACGTTTTTCTGATCAATAGCCTTCCCGGTGTTTGTGCCTGACCCGCGTGAAACTTATTGTTTGGCCGCGACTCCCATTGGCATGAGAAAGAGAGTCCTGACCCCGATCCTGCTGGGTTTGATCGTCTTGGCCTCATCGCTGTGGCTGTCTGCGGCGACCCGCAACCATCTTGCCGGGCAGAACTCGGTTTACCTCAGCCGCGCCGCCGCACAGCCGGTGGATTGGTATCCCTGGAGTGTGGAAGCGTTTCAACGCGCGAAGGAACTCAATCGTCCGATTCTGCTCGACGTGGGCGCAGTCTGGTGCCCGTGGTGCAGCCTGATGGACCGGGATACTTACACGAATTCCGAGACTGCGGACTATATCAATCAACACTTTGTTGCGGTGAAGGTGGACTTTGACGCGTCGCCCAAGCTGGTGGCGCAATTACAGCGCGCGCAGGCTGTGTTGAATCTGCCGGCAGGGCTGCCACTGACATCATTTATCACACCGGATGGCAAGCTCTACTCTGGGGCTGGCTACCTGCCGGCTCAAAAGAAGGATGACAAGCAGTCTTTTCGAGAAGCGGCGGAGCAGGCCCTGCGGGACTACACGAGCAAGCAAAAGCTGGATGACGAATCCTTTCAATTGGAGGTTGCAAAATGAGCATGACCAAAATGTTGTTGCGCGCAACGCTTCTACTCGCGCTCAGCAGTCAGGTGTTTGGAATCGACAACCTGAAGCTGAATTCGAAGCTGGATTATTCCAGCGATAGCCTGGATGGTCCGCTGATCACAGGAGACGACGCCCAGTCGGGCTTCGTACCGGGCAAGACAAATTACGTCATCATCTA
>JBOGLD010000059.1:0-2991 GCA_050745885.1 Terriglobales bacterium | reverse complement strand
GCCTTCATGTTGTAGTGCCCCAGGCCGCAAAGCTGCGTACAAACGATTTCATATCTCCCGATCTTGGTCGCGGTGAAATGAATCGAGAGATCCAGTCCGGGGACAAAGTCCTGTTGCACCCGTAACTCCGGTACATAAAAAGAATGCCAGACGTCTTTCGCATGCATCAGTAGATGGATCTCACGGTTCACCGGAATCGCCATTTCAGCGGTTACGATGTCGTCTTTGGAGTCCTGGTCATTGGTTTGATCAAGACCAAAAAAGTTTTCGTTGGCCTCATTGATGAGAGTGGGGTGGAGCGGACCAAACTTGCCATCAGGTCCGGGGTAACGGAAATAAAACGCAAACTGCCCCGCTTGCACCTGCACCGGCATCGCGTCCGCGGCCGGGGGCGTGAAATACACGCTCGCCAATGCTCTGGTTCCGAAAATCCCGAGGGCGAGAACTTCAGTGCCCACTAACAGGAAAGCGGCGATGACCAGACCCTTGGCCCCGCCCGGAAACTTGGTGATCTTCGAGTCTTTCGGACGGTTGGAAAACTTCCAGACAAAGATGGCCAGAATGAATTGCGCCGCCAGGAAGGAGATTCCCGCTTCCGCCATGGTTTCCGACATCTGTTCATCGATCAGGCGCCCGTGAACCGAGATGTCCTCGGGTTCTGGCCAGGTGTGCCGCACGATGGGAATCGCGGATGCGATCGCAATCACGATGATGGTCAAGGCAAAAAATTTGGCCATGCTAGCTTATCTCCTGCCGGCGTCCCGCTCCGGCCCGGGCTTTGAATCGGCGCGAACTTAGACTTCGGCGACTGGAGCGCGGAACTCGACTGAACGTCTCTGCCCCAAGGCGGCTTGCCAGCCGCACTCAGACCACGCCCTGCGAGGCTTGCCCAAGAGACTTGAGTGCGCTGGCTTCGTCTTTCTCAATCTCGAAAACCGTGGACAGGCGGGTCATCTGAAGCAACTCATGCACTCTTGGGTTCAAACTTGCCAGCTTCACTCTGCCGCCCTTGGTCCGGATGGTGGTGAGGGCCTTCACCAGTTCTCCGACGCCTGAGCTGTCCACGTATGAGACCTCCGCCAGATTCAATACGATCTTGTTATTCCCCTTTTCCGCCAGATCGCGAACGATCTCACGGAGCATCACGTTATCCTCAATTCTCGGTCCTCACTTGGCCTTGAAGGTGAAGTCGGCGGTTCCTGGCTTCCCGGCGGCCACGGTCACCTTTTGTGTCTGGGTTCCATAGACTTCTTGCCACGCGGTGACGGTGTAGTTTCCGGGCGGCACGTTCTCGATGGTGTACGCGCCCTTGTCGTCGGTCATCGCATAGGGCCCTTTTACAACCACGAAATAGCCATGCATCCAGGGATGGATATTGCATTTCACGGGTATCGCGACCTCTTCCGCCTTCCAACTGGACACGATCGGTGGAGCTCCCGGCGGCTGCGACTTATTCCACGGGATATTGCCCGCGAGCGGGTTCGGCAGGGGGTGGATGTTATGGGTCGTCTGATCGCTGGTTATCACCTTGAATTTCTGATTGACGTCCATCGCCAGCACGTGGGGCGTGTACATGCAATTCTTCTGGTCAAACACCGGCTCCTTCGGCGGCGTCTGGCTGGCCTCGGCGCCACTTAAGCCCTGGGAGATGTAAAGCACCACATTCTCCAGGCCTCCACCTTCACCCACCACCACATTTTCCAGGTGGGCCGGGCTGTTCTCGTGTTGCTTGACGCAGAACGGATCCTTGGACATGTCAATGCCCTTCATGTGCGGAGGTGTTCCGTCCAGTTTGACCGTTCCGATGATCTTGCCCTCTGCGGCCGCGCTCACACTCCCCGTGGACCACAAAAGACCAAGCGCGAGCACCAGCAGGATTGAAGTCATGCCTGCTACTTTGTAACGGGCTTTCATTTTGCTTTTTCCCTTTCTTTTCCGCGTCACCCGGGCCCGGCTTCATGGCTGCGGGGCGGGCGCTGGAGCGGCTACTGGAGCACCCGGCTTCAAACCGATCTGCCTGGCGATCTCTTTCTCTTTGCTCTTCATGGGCTGCAGCGTGCGCAGGTAGAACACCAAGTCCCAGGCTTCATCCGGCTTGATGTTGTCCGACCACGAAGGCATGGGGGTTCCGTCCAGTCCGGTCATGAAAATCTTGTAGAGATCCTCGTCGCTGGTGCCACATTTAAAGCGGTTGTTGTCGTGAAAGTCATAGGGCAGAATCGGCCGGTTCTGATCGTCCGTAAGAGTCGCGGCGGACGGGCCGTTCCCTCTGCCCGTGGGCCCGTGACATTTCCAGCATTCCACCCGCTGAAACACCTCTTGCCCCGCTTTGATTCGGTCGGCGGTGACCTCCGGTCTGGGCGGAACTGCAATCGGCGTGCCCGGTTTCTCTGTCACGAAGCGTGCCGAGAAATGCTTCACATACGCCACCAGGTCCGCGCGTTCCTGGGCTGTGAGCGGGTTCCAAGACGGCATATTCGAGGTGATCAGGCCTCTTCCGACGGTTTCGTAAAGGTCCGAGTCCAGCGGCAAAGTACCAGTCGGAGTGGAGCGGCATTTGAATATTCCCAGGGTAAAGTTGCGCGGCTTGGGGTCGATCCATTGCGCGTTCTCTCCCTCCCCGTCTCCCAACTCACCATGACAGCCAAGGCAGTACCTGCGGTAGTTGGTTTGGGCGTTGGCAGCGTGGCCGGTCAGATTGCCGATGTGGCTCTCCATTCCCAGCCGTTGATGTTCTTCATACGCCGTCACCTGTGCCCAGGAGAGGCTGCCAAGAGCGAGCACAGCCACTGCTGTCAGAATCAGCGACCCGTCAAATATCATCTTTCGCATTGGCGTTCCCTCTCTTAGAAGTCGAAGTCGAATCCCGCAAACAGACTATTACTGGTCAAGTCACTGCCGTCCGGCGCACCACCGCGTTGGCGGATCCAGGAGTATTCGTTATGAATGGCAAACCCGGCACGGCTGTTCATGATGGGATAGAACCTGTAC
>JBOGLD010000058.1:0-13761 GCA_050745885.1 Terriglobales bacterium | reverse complement strand
TGGTCCCCTTCGATCCCGCATACCCAATCTGGAGCACCGCCTTGCTGCCCACTTGCTGTTGAATGTTCAGATTGAAATTCTGAGTATAGGGCGTGCGCAGGTTGGGATCGGCCGCCAGGAAATCGCTGTTCGGGCCGAAACCGGTGTAAACCGGCTGAGTTGGATCCAGCGCGGCGCCGCTTACGCTCCCGAATTGGAGGCCGGCCGGACCCGTGCCGGGATAAGCCGGCCCGGGACAGAAGATACAGTTCCAGGGCAGGTGTCCCAGAAAAATATCCTGGGAGAAGGCATCATAGAAGAGGCCCCATCCGCCGCGCAGTACAGTCCGGCCTTTGCCAGTCAGGTCGTAGGAGAAAGCGACGCGGGGCGCGAAGTTGTTGTAGTCCGGATTGTAAAGGCCGGAGGGCCCGCCGCTTCCCACTTGCACCGTGGAGCCGCCGTTCGCGGGATCGAACCGGTACAGCAAATTGTTCTTCTCTTTGACCACCCCAAAATAATCCCAGCGCACGCCGAAGTTGAGAGTCAGGCGCGGCGTCCAGCGGAAGCTGTCCTGCAGGTAAACCCCGTGGCTGTTCTCTGAAGTATGCCGCAGAGTGTTGCCGGCGATTTGGCCTCCGTCGTCGGGCAGGCCTTCCAGGAGCGCTTCGAGCGCCGTCAGAGAACCGGTCGGGTTCAAGGGATTTCCAGAGGGGTCGAGAATCTGGCCAAAGTCGAGTTCGCCCCGGAAATTGTGGTCGATGAGCTGCATGATGGTGGTACGGCGGAATTCGTATCCGAACTTGATGTCGTGCTTGCCGGATTTCCACGAGTAATTGTCGATGAAGTGCCAGTTGGCATCCACCCGGTTGCGCGGGACGGAGGAACTCGCGCCCAAGCCCGAAAAGCTACCCACGCTGATCACGGGAAGACCGCCATCGTATCCCGATACTCCCGTATTCAGACCGATGGAATCGGGATTGAAGTTCTGGTCTTCCGGGAAGAAGCCTTCAGCAAAGCGGTTCCAGCCCAGACGCGCTTCATTCAACTGGTTGGCGTTCACAACCTTCACGTAGGAAATTGAAACCAGCTGCACCCGCGTCGGGGTATGGGTGTTGAAACCTGGCACCTGACCACCACTGCCCGTTAAGGACAGAGGAAAGGACTGCGTGCTGTCGCCGAAGTAATACCGTCCGGTCAGCAAGTTGCTGGGATTGAAATTGTGGTCGATCTTGCCAATCAGGCTGTCGATGCGGTTCTTGAAGTTGATGGCGGTCGAAACATTGTTCGTGTCGCAGCCGTTTCCGTCACTCACAGCCCCGCCGATATTGGGACTCGGCCAGGGATTTCGCGCCAGGAGCGCCGCAGTGACCGGATTCAGGGTTTCGCCCCAGGCCGTAATATTCGCCTGGGCCTGCGCAATCTGGGCCGGGTCGGGCACGCAGCTCTGGCCCGCCTGGGCTCCGGTTTCGCGCTGGCCTTCATAGTTGAAATAGAAAAACGTCTTGTCCCGGATGATAGGCCCGCCGAGAGAAGCTCCGAACTGGTTGTTGTGAAACGGATTCTTCGGTCCCTCATTGTTGAAGTAGTTACGCGCTCCGAACTGCCCGGTGCGCAGGTACTCCAAAACCGAGCCGTGCCATTGATTGGTACCACTCTTGGTCACGATATTGACCACCGCCCCGCTATTGCGGCCGTATTCGGCCTCATAGTTTGAGATGGTACGCAGTTCAGCCACGGCATCAATCGGAAGAATGGTGGCCGGATCGCCGAACACGCCCGCTTCGTTAATCGCAGGATCGTTGCGATAGCCGTCATTCATGTCGGTGCCGTCGAGCAGGAAATTGTTCGACCGGCCCCGCGAACCGTTCATTGAAAAGGTGCCATACGATCCCGGAGAATCCGAAATCTGGTCGGGTGACCCGGCCACTCCCGGGTTCAAATAAATCAGCTTGGTATAATCGCGCCCATTCACCGGGACATTGGCAATGGTGTCCGAAGTCAGGGTCCCCCCCAACTGAGCAGTGGTGGTGTCAACCTGGGGCAGCTCTTCGCCGGAGACTTCCACCGTCTGCGAGACTTGTCCGGCCTGGAGCACGACATCCACGCGGCGCTCGCTGGCGACATCCACCACCACATCTTTTGTAACCGAGGTTTGAAAACCGCTCTGGGTGACCGTGACCGTGTAGCTGCCAATGGGCAACTCAGGAACGCTGTAGCTGCCGTCCGCACTGGTTTGCGTGGTTCGCTCCTGGCCCGTATTCACATTACGCACCGCGACGGTGGCACCGGACACGACCGCCCCCGAGGAGTCGGTAATGGTCCCCAAAACGGTTCCCCGGAAGGTCTGGGCGGCCAGCGAGGCCACTCCTAATACAAAACAGGCGAGGATGATCCTTACTCTCATGCGAATTCTCCTTGTTTCCGCCGACGAAGCACGCCGACGGAGCCCTACATCGGTCGCCCCTGTTTATCGAAAGTGCCGCCGATTATACCCCGTTCATCCCTTATTTGTCTTAGCGATACGCCGCATGAGCTTTTTGCACCGGGCGGAGAACCGGGAACCGGCAACTGGAAACTGAAAACTGGAAATTGAGCTCAGGTTGAATCGCTGGGAGGATGTGGGGAACATCTTTAGAAAGTGAAGGCTACGCCGCCGCGAACGGTGCGGGCCGACTGCACCAGGTAGACCGTGCGCCCGTCCTGCCCCATCACCGGGACATATCCCTGGGCCAGAAGATTGCGTATATCCACGACCGCATCCATGTGACCGGGGAGAAAACCGGTCCCGGGGATGGGTTGACGCAGGAATAGATTCAGATATGGATCGGACTGCCCCGCCGACTCGTTAAACATGTCCACCGGCGTCAGCGCCTGCCCGCTGATCCAGCGATAAGAAGCGATCCAGCGCGTTTTGGCGCCCGGCAGCACACCACTGAATTTCGCCGCCGCGCTGTGGCGGTCACGCACGTAGGTGTCGCGGCGTGCTTCCTGCAGGGCGACATCGGGATGGCTCAGATCGAGCACTCCACCGTAGCCATAGTCCAGGGTCGCGGTCAGGTCAGACGCCAGCTTGCGCTGCAAAACCACGCGCATGCCGCGAGCATCCAGGTCCCTGCCCCGGTAGGTGAAGGTTTCGGAGTAGAGGTCAGGCAGCACTTCTCCGGTATCCGCCGAAGCATCGCCAACGCCTGTCAGCGCCGGGTCTACGACGCGATCGGAATACATGGCCACCTGCAAATTGGTGTTGCCGATGCGGCGGGAGAGCGACAGTTCGTGATGATGCGCTCGCTCCAGCGTGCTCGAGAACCTCGCCATGCTGACTCGGGGGTTGGACTCGCTCAGGTCCGCCGGGGCCGAGTCGAAGCCCGTTTCCACCCGCCTGTCCGGTTCCGAAGTGGCGTAACGATACTCCAGCACGGTATTGGGCGAGAGGTGCAGATCAGCCGAGCCGAACGGCCGGAACGCGGTTACCCGGCCCAGGAATTGAATGGTCTGGAGCTCGCTGCCGAAGCGCAGTTCCAGAACATCTCCCAGCGAGAATTCGTCGGACGCAGAAAGCGCCAGCGCCTGCAGCGCAGTATCATGCCCATTGATTCCGGGCGCCGCCAGCCGTCGCATGGTGAACGCCATCTCCGGCTTCGACCCATTTACCAGCGCATGGCTGTAGGATGCCCGCAGGACCGTGTTGGGTGAACCACCGTTGTAGCCAACGTTGCCCTGCAAGGCGACGGTTCCGGACGAGAAAATAGACCGCTCCAGCGAAAAGCCCGTGCTTACGTCAGACGAGCTTCCAAAGCCGCCCGAGACGGGGCCCGCGACGAACGACAGCGCGCCCTTCAGATCATGCTTGTCCGCCCCCGGTTCCGCCGCCGCAGCCAGGGAACCGTCTTCCAGCATCCGCAGAATGGGGCGATTGGAGTCCGAGCGCAGCACCCATTTCCAGTCATCGTCGTCGGCCCGGCTCCGCAAGGCGGGCAGTTGGATGGCATCGAACAGCCCGCTGAGTTTGAGATTGACCAGCACGCTGCTGCCCGGACGCAACCCGACCCGCTCCTGTAACGCGGGAAGGAACAACGGAGAATAGGCCTTTATGGAATAGACACCCGGCAGTAGCCCGCTGGCTGAGTAGAAACCGTTTTCATCAGTAAACACCTTCAGGCTATGGGCCGCGGTGCCTAAGACTTCCACCATGGCTCCCATTTGTGGGACACCGGAAGCGCTCCGCACGTAGCCAGAGATAGAGCCGGAGATCGAGCCGGAACGGTCGGCCGCCAGCGCTGGAAGCGCCAGCGCGACCCCCAATAACCCGAGCTTAAACCCGAGCCTGCCCAGCATCACTCCAACCACCTCACAGGAGACCAAGCGCTCCGGTTTACTCAACGGCAAAAGTTGCCGAAGGGTCCACCATCTGCTTGGAGATATTATCATTCACCTTGATTTGAATACGATAGATACCGGGATCGAGACTGGCGGCCGAGAGAGGTTTTTCCAGGGTCACTTGGTCGCCGACATTCCCCATCTGTTCCGTAGATTCGACAGTATGGATCACTGCCTTGTTGGTTGCCGCGTTGATGACATTGTATTCGACCGTAGCCGAAGGTTTGTGCGTCTTGTCATCCACACCGAGATTGTAGACCTGCATCCAGAAATAAACCTTCTGGTTGCGTTTGAAGACTACCGGCTTGCCGTTCGCGGAGGCCACCCGCGGCCGAATCTTGGTATTGCCGATCACGAACATTCCGGTGCCAATTTCCTTGGTCGAGACCGGCTGCATCGTGTCCGCCACGATGAGCGAGGAAGACGCCAGACGGTCGTCGTCGTAGCTGGGTACCGGCAGCCGACTGCTCCACAATCCTGAGCGGTCGCCATTGACGTCCTTCACCGCGACGTCGATGCGGTACAGGCTGGGCCGCAGCGGCAGTGCCTTCCAGTACACCGATGAATTCTCCGTCACCTTGGGCAACAGTTCCGCCGGCACATCTACCTGCACTGTGTCTTCGAACGTCTGCACGACCTTGCCGGTCAGGGTGGTGACCCGGCCAAAAATATTTACCGTCCCGCGCTGCACTCCATCTTTGTTGACGAACGTGATATCGCGATTCTTCACCTGGATGGTGATCGGCACCAGCACCGTGTCACTGGTCACGCGCACAAAATCCGTGCGCACATCAAACGGCATCAGATTCACACTGATCTTGTGGCTGACCACTTCCTCCAGGTCCTTGAACTTGACTGCCGGAGGCTTTTGCAGTTTGTAGAACTGCTCCAGTCGGTCGAACTGCTTGGTCTGATTGCTGGTGCTGAACGGGCCCGTGCCTAGTCGCTCCAGGCCGCCGCCGGTAAAACGGTCCGCCTTGTTCGCCATGCCCATCTGTTCGTAAAGGGTCAATCCGGCATTCGGCGTGTAAAGCAGCGCGTCCTTTTCCGACCGGTCCATGGTCATGTGATAGTCGCCGCACATGCAGGTATCCACGAACTCGATGATGACTTCCTGTCCGATCCCCTCGAGGTAGCGATAACGCCAATCTTCAAATGGGAAGGTGGAAGTCTCGCCGCCGCCTTCATCCATGGGACGTTCGTAGGTGCCGCCCGAAGGATGCGCCTCAATCTCGTCCGCCGGTCCGTACATGATATAAATTCGGCCGCGATCGGTTTTCCAGCCCGGAATGCCCGCGGCAAAATGTTCGTTGGCGTAGGCCATGCGCCGGTAATGTTCTTCCTTGAATTCGTTTTCGATGGTGTCTGGGGTGGGATCGCGACGTTGCCAGAAAGCTTCGATGAACTGGTCGCGCTCTTCATCGTTGGAGAGCAACTTGAAGGCCTTCTGCTCCTCATCCGTAATGATCCAGCGCACGTCCTCATCGAGCCACTTCTTGTAGGTCTTGCTTAACTCAATCTTCAAGGACTTGGAATTCTGCTTCTTCTGCTTTTCCGTGAGCGGGCGCTTAAGCGGATCGGTGTCCGAACTGCTCTTTGCGTGGGAGACTGATCCTTCGGCGGAGGCATCGGCGGCGTCCGCCTTGCCTTCCTGTGCGGATGCGAACGAAACCATGGCCAGAAGGATGACTGGCAGAACGAAAATCGCGAAGAGGCGCTTCAGAAACCTGGCCCGGGACATGGGGGTACTCCTTACGACAACCGTTGGCTAGCTATTCTATGACTTTAGTGCGGCCAAGGCAAGACCAACTAAACCCCTCTAACCGATTGTAAAGATGGTAAAAATCGCCCTCGCGAGGGCCTGTTTCCGAGCCCTGCCCCTGATGGCGACAGTTTCTTCGATTGTCCCCCTCGCTCCGGCTATAATCGACTTGTTATCATCGCATGGCCTCGGTATGGCCTGGATCAAGGCATTGGCTGCGCCGGTGCTCCGGCTGGTCTGGGGTTCGGCACCCGCAGGAGGTTTGTCCCGCAGGAACTTTTGAGCCCGCATTACCGTATCTGATGGCGTGTGCCCGGTTACGCCGACTGCGCGTGTAATGGCAGCGCCGGATCCGAAAGTAGCGCTATCGTCCGCGTCACCCAATCCGGGGATGCGCGTAACCAGGGAACAATGAGCACAGGCAAGAAGATATTCATCGGCGGAGGTATCGCGATCGCGTTATTGGCGATTGCGGGGATCGCAGTCCACCAGAGTCGTAAGGGCGTGGTCACGGTCCAGACTGGCAAAGCGGTGCGTCAGGACCTGGCCTCGATCGTGAGCGCATCTGGCGAGATCAAGCCGAAGACCTACGTCAACATCGGGGCCAATGCCTTCGGCAAGATTACTCGGCTTTACGTCAAGGAAGGCGACCAGGTCAGGAAAGGTCAATTGCTGGCGCAACTGGAAAACGTGCAGTCCTCAGCCGATATGAACGCCACCCAGGCAGCACTCGAGGCGGCGCAGACGGATGCCCTCGCTGCCACCGCCGGGCTGAATACGTCCGCGGCCGATCTCAACCGCGCCCAATCCGATCTCGAGCGGGCCCAACTCGATTGGACCCGAGCTCAAGGTCTGTACAAAGACTCCCTGATCGCCAAGTCGGAATACGACAGCCAGAAGGCCGCATGGCAGACGGCGAAAGCCGGGCTGGCGCAGGCCCAGGCGCGCGTTGCCCAGGCCAAAGCGCAACAGGAATCCGCCGAGCGCCACATCGCGCAAAACCGCGCCAATCTGACTCATGCCGCCGATGTGTTGAAGAAAACCACCTACGCCGCTCCCTTCTCCGGCACCATCACCAACCTCCCCGTCCGCGAAGGCGAAACGGTTGTAATCGGCATCCAGAATTCGCCGGGAAGCACCCTCATGACGCTGGCCGACATGTCGGTGATTACCGCCGAGGTCCGGGTGGATGAGACCGACATCGTCAACGTGCGTTTGGGCCAGCCCGCTGAAGTCACCATTGACGCGATTCCCAGGAAGGTTTTCAAGGCGACAGTTACCGAGATCGGCGACAACGCCATCGTTCGTTCTACCGGCGTTTCGACTTCGCAGACGACTTCCGCCAGCCAGGAAGCCAAGGACTTCAAAGTCGTGGTCACGCTGCAAGACCCGCCACCGAACCTGCGGCCCGGACTCTCGGCCACGGCCAAAGTGACCACGGCCACGCGCACCGGTGCTCTGTCCATTCCTATCCAGGCTCTGACCGTGCGCTCGCGGGAGGATTTGAAAGCCAGCAGCGAAAAGGGCGACGTGCAAGCCGCTGCGCCGCCGACGGAAGCATCCAACCTGGACAACGCGGATAAAGAAGTCCAGGGCGTATTCGTCATTCGTGATCGCAAGGCGGAATTCTTGCCGGTACAAACCGGGATCACCGGCACCACCGATATCGAGGTCCTGAGCGGACTGAAGGTGGGTGACGAAATCGTCACTGGCAGTTACAAAGTGCTGCGCACATTGCGGCCGGGAGCCAGCGTAAAAGTAGATAACACGGCGCCCAAGAAAGAAGACGAAGGATCGTAAGAATGCGTCGTTGGTCCTTGGTCGTTGGCCCCAGCCCCTTGATATTAGCTGGCCCTGTGTCGTGGCCAACGACCAACGACCAAGGACCAACGACTAACAACGGTCGGAGTTAAGCGTCCAACACGCAGCTGGCTACATCGCAAAGTAAGGATCGGAGCGGGCAGGGTGTCCCGAGACCAGGAGAGAAAAATGGCAACCGCAGAAGTAATCAGCATCGCGCAACCCGTGGTGTCGGCGCCACCCGAATCCTGCATGATCTGCACCGAAGACCTGTGGAAGACCTACGACATGGGGTCGGAGCAGCAGGTGCATGCCCTGCGCGGCGTGAACATCCGCATCCAGCGCAACGAATACGTCGCCATCATGGTACCCTCCGGCTCCGGCAAGTCCACTCTGATGAACCTCATCGGCTGCCTGGACACGCCCAGCAAAGGCCACTACTGGCTGAACAGCCAACTGGTCAGCGAACTGGACGACGACGAACTGGCGCGAATCCGCAATAAAGAAATCGGCTTCGTCTTCCAGACTTTCAACCTTCTGGCCCGCGCCACCGCGCTGCACAACGTCGAACTGCCGCTGATCTACGCCGGCGTCCCCGGCGAAGAGCGCGTGCAGCGTGCCAAAGACGCGCTGGCGTCAGTCGGCATGGAATCCCGCATGATGCACAAGCCCAACGAACTTTCCGGCGGCCAGCGCCAAAGAGTCGCCATCGCTCGCGCTCTGGTCAATCGCCCATCGATCATCCTGGCCGACGAACCCACCGGCAACCTCGACTCCCAGACCGGCAACGAAATCATGGCCCTGCTCGACCGCCTGCAAGCCAACGGCAACACCATCGTCCTGGTAACCCACGAACATGACATCGCCGAATACGCCCATCGCGTGATCCACATCAAGGACGGCGTGGTGGAGAAGGACGAGAGGAAAGCGGGAAAGTAGTCGTCGGTCGGCAGTCCTCGGCAACGCCTGCCGCCGACACCAGTTTGGCCAACTCTGTATTGACCACGAACGGGCGGTCCGAAGTGCGTTCCAGACGCTGCTCGCCAAGTGTGGACAAAAGGCCAGGCCAAAACTAACAACGGTTCCGTTTGTTACCGCAATCACGTGTCATCCTGAGGAAGCGGAGTCCTCCGCTCCGCGGAGGCCTCCCAACGAAGGACCTGTGCACTCGGCGTGCGCCACTTCCGCCGCCGACGAATCCATAGATCCTTCGGACCGCAAAAAGCGCGGTCCTCAGGATGACAGCCGAGTCTCACCTACACCCCTCTAACCTGTTGCTGCGCCTATGGTCTAAGATCGTCAGGGGCAGCATATGGCACTTGGTTCGCAGATTGGAACATCAGGCCAGGCTGCGGCGGTAACCGGAGCCTCTCCAAAACGCTTCCGCCTCGAATCGGTTGACGTCGTTCGCGGCGTCATCATGATCCTGATGGCGCTCGATCACACGCGTGACTTCTTTGGCCAAACCAGCATCAGCCCCACCGACCTGTCCCAGACCACGATTCCGTTATTTTTCACGCGCTGGGTTACGCATTTTTGCGCGCCAGTTTTCTTTCTGCTCACCGGCACCGGCGCCTATCTCTCGCTGCGCAAGAAATCCAAACGGCAGTTGTCGCGATTCCTGTTCACTCGGGGCCTGTGGCTGATCTTCCTCGAAGTGGTGCTGTTTCGCTGCCTGGGGTTGCAGTTCAATTTCGATTATCACCTGACCCTGCTCGATGTGCTCTGGGCGCTGGGATGGGCCATGATCGTGCTTTCGGCTCTGGTGCATCTGCCCACGCCGGTGGTGACGGCCTTTGGAGTGGTGCTGATCGCGGGGCACAATTTGCTCGATCGCATCCAGTCCTTGAACCCGGTCTGGACCGTCCTGCACTCTCTTAATTTCATCGTGTCAACGCCGCGGTACTCCGTCTTCGTCGCCTACACGCTGATTCCCTGGGTTGGCGTCACCGCCGTGGGCTATGGTCTGGGGCAAATCTATGCCTGGGCATCGGAGCGCCGCAGGAGGTTTTTGTGGCGTGCGGGACTGGGGACGACGGCCGCCTTTGTAGTTCTTCGCGGCATTAATATTTACGGCGATCCGTTCCGCTGGAGCACGCAGAAATCCGCTGCCTTCACCGCGCTCTCATTTCTGAACACCAACAAGTATCCGCCTTCCTTGCTGTTTCTTCTGATGACGCTCGGTCCGGCGCTGCTTTTCCTTTGGGCGGTCGATGGCGGGACGCCTCGATTCCTGCGGCCCGCGCTGGTCCTTGGCAAAGTGCCGATGTTTTATTACTTACTGCACTTCCCGCTCATTCATCTGCTCGCGGTCGTCGTGTGTTTGGCCCGTTACGGTCACGCGTACTGGATGTTCGAGTCGCCGACGATCGATAAGTTTCCCTTCACGCAGCCGCCGGGATGGGGCTACCCTTTGCCGGTTATTTACCTGATCTGGGCCTCGGTGGTGGTCGCGCTCTATCCGCTGTGCCGCTGGTTTGCGGCTTTGAAACAGCGCCGCAGAGATGCCTGGCTCAGTTACCTCTGAACCCGGTGCAGTTCTACTCGCGTCCCAGGTTTCCCTGGGTGGAAAAGAAAAAAAGGCGCTCCGATCTTCTGGAGCGCCCGTGTGAGAGAGATCGCGCGGCTTGCTAGTTCGGCAACAGAACCGTGTCGACCACGTGAATCACGCCGTTCGACTGGTTGACGTTGGAAATCGTGACCGTGGACAGGTCACCCTTTTCGTCCTTCAGCACAATGTGATTGCCCTGCAGGGTCGCGATCAGCGTGCCGCCGCTGACCGTTTTCAGAGACGCTTCGCCGTTGCCCGCCTTGATTTCCTTCCTCAAATCAGACGCGCTCAGTTTGCCCGCGACCACGTGATAGGTCAGGATTTTGGCGAGCATGTCCTTATTTTCCGGCTTTAACAGGGTGTCAACCGTGCCCGCCGGAAGTTTGGCGAAAGCTTCGTTGGTGGGAGCAAACACGGTGAACGGACCAGGGCCTTCCAGCGTGTCCACCAGGCCGGCCGCTTTCACCGCAGCGACCAGGGTGGTGTGGTCGTCGGAGTTCACTGCATTTTGGATGATGTTCTTGCTGGGAAACATCTCGTGCCCACCCACCATCGGATCTGATCCGGCAACGGCAAGGGTGGCGGCCATGGCCACAATGCTCAAAAGCAAAACTGCCACTTTCTTGTTCATAATTGCTCCTCTGTAATTTTCGATTGCTCACGACATTGCTTACGACATAGGTACGGAGGCGCGGGGAAATCGGATTGGCGGGCGGGGATTTTCTCCGCTTGGAGTTACGCTGGGAAATCAAAGCAGGTCCCTCCACTGCGCAAGATCATTCGCTCGCGCGAATGATCTTGCTCCGGTCGGGATGACAGGGTTGGGAACGGATCCAGTTCGTCGGTTCGGGGGGATCGGTCCGTGTGAACCGGCACACGCAGCCGAGCTGCGCTTGGCCTGGACGGGTCGGAGACCCGTCCCTACACAGGCGGTGCCGAACGCGAAAAGGGCCTCTCCGGCGAGAGGCCCTTGGTTAAGAGCTGATGGCTGAGAGCTGAGAGCTTACTGCTGCGTTTCGCTGACCGGCTTCACGTCCGCCGTGTCGGCGGGCTGAGTGGGGCGCGCGGCGAAGAAGTCGTGGTCGTAAAGATTCTTGTACATGCGTCCGGAAATCTCCGCTGCTTTTGGTCCGAAGGTGGGGCGGCCGCCGCGCAAAAAGACGACGACCACGATGCGGCCGACATCGGTCTTGGCGTAGGAGGCAAACCATCCGAAGCGGGTGCCGGCTTTGGAACAGGTGCCGGTTTTGCCCAGAATCTCTTCTTCGTTGAAGTTGACTCGGACGCTGCGCGCCGTGCCGTAATTGACCGCTCCCGCCATGCCGTCGGAAATCTCGGGAATCAGCGGGGCGATATCGAGGTGACGCTTTACCTTCGGCTCGAAGCTGGCGACTTCTTCCGGAGTCGTGGGATGCTGCAGGTAGTAAAGAGTGCCGCCGTTGGCGATGGCGGAAACCAGCGCGCCCAGCTGCAACGGCGTCATGGAGACGCCTTCACCGAACGAGCACATCTTGCCCACGCCGCCCAGCTTGGACGAAATTTCCTGCTCGGGATAGGTCCCCAGATGCTCCCCGGTGATGTTGTATCCGGACAGTTCACCCAGGCCGAACTGGTGCGCGTAGAAACTGACTTTCTCAAATCCCAGCTTGCGTCCCAGGGCCTCAAAGTAAGCATTGTTCGAATGAGCCAGGGCGGTGGTGAGGTTCATTCGGCTGCGGCGGCCCAGGGCGATCTCGGTGTCCTTGGTGATCAGGTCTTCGCTCAAGGCGGCCAGAGCCACGGAAAGCTTGATGGTGGAGCAGGGCTGGGCGCCGCTCGAAAGGGCCAATTTCTGATTCACCATGGCTAGCACTCGCCCGCTGGTGGGCTCGATGGCCAGCACCGTCCCATTCATGTTGCCCAGGGCATCGATGGCGGCCTGGCGAACCATGGGATCTTCGCCGGCGACGACGTCGCCTTCGGTGACATCGTCAGTGAACGAGCTGGCGGTGAAGTGCTCGTAATAGCGACGGCGGCGATGATGGCGCTTGGCGCTTGCGGTCCGTAGCGCGCGCCCGCGACTGCGCGAAAGCCTGCTCAGGCGTTTCCTGGCCCGTGGGGTCTCGCTCACCCTCTGTGATTTGGGCTTAGCAGAGGTCAAGGAACGGGTGCTGACCGTGGCTGCCATCCCATACTCAGGCAGGACCGTCAGAATGAATGCGATCAATAGCCCCAATACAGCGTAACGTTTCCTAGAAATCACTGATTATTTCCCCATCCCCGGTTCGGAATGCCAGCTAAGAGTGCACGGGAGTTGCCACGATCCGCCACCCTTTGGGCAAAGCGCTATAACCTTTCGACAGTATGGGACTTAGCCGCCCAAGCTGCAACTTAAAATGTATTTTGTTACCAACCCGGCATCATCTCTGTAAACTGATGAATTAAATATGTTTATTGCATTTATGTGATTGATTACCGTCCTTTCGTAACGAAGAGCAATTTACTTCATCAATACCCCTGGTGTGGAAAACATTTGCTCTTTCTTGCCGGAATTTTTCCACAACACTATAAGGATGGCTGCCGATATTTCGGCAGGTACGAACGCCGGGAGCGCATATCAAAGGGCTCAAATCGCCGATTCGTCACCGAGGCCGGACCCCGGCGTGCCGGATTTCACATTCCGCGGCCCAAAATCTACAATCTACAATCTGAAATCTCCAGACTGGACTGCCATGACAGACTGCTTGTTCTGCCGCATCATCGCGGGTGAAATTCCGGCTAAGAAAGTTTACGAAGACGAGCACACTTTCGCTTTCGAAGATATCAATCCGCAAGCCCCGACCCACGTGCTGGTGGTTCCCAAGAAACACGTCGTCGGGCTGAAAGAGGCGTCTGCTGAAGATGCCGAGATCGTCGGCCAATGCCATCTGGCGGCCGCCCGCGTGGCCCGGGAGCGTGGCATTGAAAATGGCTATCGCACCGTGTTGAACGTGGGGCCGGGCGCCGGCCAGTCGGTGTTCCATCTGCACGTGCACTTGCTGGGCGGAAGGAATTTGAAATGGCCGCCGGGCTAGATGGGCAAAATGTGGGCGCGAGCGTCCCGCTCGTGCAGCAGCAAAAAATAAACAACGCGCGTGAGCCCAAACCCGCGAAGTGAAACTATGACGGGCGCGGACGCCCGTCCTTCAGCAATTGTCCCTAGTTCGTGGCTTCCGGCTCGGGAGCGCCGTGACGGCGCAGCAGTTGCGGCAGGTTCTGGGAGAACGCCGAGCGCGGCAGCACCATGTCACATCCCACCTCGTGCGCCTTCATC
>JBOGLD010000057.1:0-9368 GCA_050745885.1 Terriglobales bacterium | reverse complement strand
GGCAGGTTGTCCAGGTGACTGAGAAAAGTCACGACTTGCCAGACCTCGCTATCGGCCATGATATTTCCCCAAGCCGGCATGGCGGACCTGCGCACGCCGTACTTGATGAGGTAGAAGCTCTCGTTCTCCGGCAGCCGGGGATGCCTCTTCATAAACTGGGGCGCCCGCGGGTTGAAGGAGCGGCCGTAATCACTGACCGGGTTGTCGGGCCTGCCATGACAGTCCGCACACTTGTCCCGATACAACCGCGCGCCATCGAGCAGGTTTGCTTCCGTGGGCGGGATCGGATCCGGCTGCTGAGGCGCGTGGCGTGCCGCGGAAGCCTTTACGGCAGTGAAGGCAAGTTTCGATTCCAGCCAGGAGGGCTCGGTTTTAGCGCGCAGGTCCATGCAGCCGAGTTTCAGGTAGAGCCAGCCCCCGAAGACAAGTACGATCAGCGTTGCGACAATTCCGGCTGCGAAGTTTCTCATCTCGGCCTCCCGTTAAGTGGGACTCTGGCATTATGCGCCTTTAGACCGGGCGTCGGTGGGCGCAGCGGTTTAGCCTCAAACCCCACTTCCCCAACCCTGCTAACATTCCGCTGCCAACCCTTTGCCCGGGAACAGCGTCTCAGACCTGATCCAGATGGCTGAAGCAAAAACCAGACCCGCCAGCAGAACTCTGCTGATCGTGATATCACTGGTCGTGATCGCGGCCGTGGTGCTCATCGTGACCGGATTCCATCTCTCCAATCCGTATCTGCACAAGAGGGTCGTGGAGATGCTTAGCCAGAAATTCCACGCCGAGGTGGAACTCAAGGAATTTCACGTCTACCTGTTCCCAGGGGCGCGGATCGAGGGCTCCGGACTTGTGCTTCGTCATGAAGGACGCAGGGACGTTCCTCCCTTGATTTCGATTGGCGAATTCTCGGCGGAAGCCGGCATCCTCGGACTGATCGGGAAACCGTGGAAGATCCGCCAGGTCAAGCTTAAGGGACTGACCATCCAAATCCCGCCCAAGGGCGAACGGAAAAAGCAGGATTGGTCGAAAGCACGCAACATGCCCGTGCTGATCGGAGAAATTGTGTCCGACGACGCGGAGCTTCGCCTGCTGCCCAAGTCCGCCGACAAAGATCCCCACGTGTTTGCCATTCACCATCTGGTCATGCATTCGGTCGGTCTCGACCGTCCTGCGCAATTTTCCGCGCAGCTCAGCAATGCGGTTCCGCCCGGAGAAATCGACACCCAGGGCAGTTTCGGGCCGTGGAGCCCGGACGATCCGGGGCAGACGCCGCTGGCAGCCGAATATACGTTCGACAAGGCTGATCTGGGCGTATTCAAAGGGATCAGCGGCATTTTGTCTTCGCAAGGAAAATTTGGCGGGGTGCTGGAGAAAATTGAAGTTGAGGGCAAGACCTCAACCCCAGACTTCACGGTCACCATCGGCGGGCATCCTCTCGATCTGGAAACGGTTTTCAGCGCCACCGTCGACGGCACCAATGGGGACACGCTGCTGCATCCGGTGACCGCTCATTTGCTGAATACGGTCATTGTTGCCCAGGGCGGCATCGTGAAATCCCAGGACAAGACCGGCAAAGAAATCACGCTGGACGTGACCGTCGACAAGGGCCGACTTGAGGACTTGCTCCGCCTGGCCGTTAAGGCCGACAAGCCCCTGCTGACCGGCGCTATCAACTTTCATACCAGGTTCGATCTGCCTCCGGGGAAGGGCGATCTCTCCGATCGCTTGAATCTGGACGGAAAGTTCGACGTGGAGCAGGCACAATTCACCAGCCCCGAAGTGACGGCAAAAATCGAGAGCCTGAGCCGGAAGGCGCAAGGCCAGCCGGAAAACAAGGACGCAGGCAGCAGCGTCTCGCAGTTGAAGGGAAACTTCGTACTGGACAACGGCGTGATCAGTTTCCGCGGTCTGACTTTCACTGTCACCGGAGCGCAGGTCGCCCTAAACGGCAAGTACGGACTGGAGAAAGAAGACCTCGACTTTCATGGCAAACTGAAGATGCAGGCCAAGATTTCGCAGACCACAACCGGCATGAAGTCTTTGGTGCTGAAGGCGGTCGATCCCTTTTTCCGCAAGAACGGCCAAACCGAAGTGCCCATCAAAATCACAGGCCAGCGGGAGCATCCCTCTTTTGGCCTCGATCTCGGACACAAAGACAACGAAAAGGGAAAGGGCGAGTAGAGCCGGGGCCGCAAAACCGCGAGGCGCCCCGCCACAGTCCCCGGGGCGCTGGCGCTGCTCAACCGCCCGCGGCGCTCGATGCGCTTGCGATGACCCAAAGCAGAATATCGCCTAAGCCGCGCCGCGCTTGTTGGTCTCCGTGGGTTCGCCGGAGTGTTCAGGGCTACCGCCGGGCTCGGGAAAATCCGTATCCGAAGATTTCAACATCGGGTCCTGGTCACGATGTCCGAGTTGGCCCGCCATGGAAGTATTGTCGGGCTCTTGTGGCCTATCTTGTTCAACGGCGCCTTTGCCCCGGTGCTGATCGTCGGCGAGAGCGGCGTCCAGATCGTTTCTCGAATCAGTCATGGAGTGTCCTCATCCAGGCACGAGGGTGTTTCAGCCCGGCTTGGTTAGCCTATCGCGAAACTTTTGCCTGTGGGAAGAGTTAATCGTGTAGATTTGATGAAATAAGCGAGGAGGGCGGGATGAAGTCTCTGCTACTGGTTCTTTCAGCAATGATGCTCTTGACGCTGGCCGGTTGGGGACAGATGTCACCGGGTCAGCAAGCGCATGCCAGTGTAGCGGCGCACCGCCGCGAAGCCAAGAAGAACGCCAAGCGGCATCATCAGCGCCGCAGTCACCGCCGCCATCATCGTAAACATACAGGCGCGTAAGCGCCGGGTCGGGACGCAGAGGAACTGCGACCAAACGCACGCGACCCATTTACTGCGGTTTCCGGGCCACAGCTCCAGTTGTAGCCACGCCCAGCTTGCGCAGCCGGTCCCGGGCCTGGAGAGCTTCGTTCGACTTGGGATAGCGTTGCATCACGTGGCGAAGGGCGGCAATTCCAGCTTCCTGTTGCCCCAACTCGACCAGGGCCAGACCTTTTTTCAGTTCGGCCGATGCAGCCTTGTTGCCATCCGGGAAGGCCTGCAAAACCTGGTCATAACTCTTGACCGCCGCCGCGTAGTTCCCCTGCTTGAATTGGATGTCGGCCAGGTAGAAATTCGAGTTCCCCGCCAGATCCGTATTGGGATAAAACTTCACGTAATCCCCAAACTCTTGCGCTGCCAGATCGTTTTTTCCCGCCTGGTAGTCGCGCAGGGCATTGTTGTAGAGAACGTCGGGTGGTGGGGCGGCTGCCGCCTGCTGCTGTTGCTGGGTCTGCTGAACCGCGATGCTTTGCTGGGCGGCTTGCATGTCCTCCAGCTGCTTGCTTACTTTGCCCAGCCTGGCCTTGAGTTCATCCAGGGTGTCGTTCAGGGACTGGATCTGGCCCGAAAGCTGGTCGGCATGGGTTCCGCTCTCGCTCTGTTGTTTCTGCAGAGTGGTCTGAAGATCGGTGACCGAAGTAGCGACCTTGTTGGCCCGGTCGGTGCTTTGTTCAATCAGGTGCTGCATCACGCCCATGCGCTCATCAAACGATTGTTGCATGTGCGCAATTCTGTCCTGCAGGTCCTGCACCTGGGTCTGCAGTTGGACCATTTCCTTGTTTACGCCCCACGCGGGCGTCAGGGCGGTACAGAGCAGGGCCACAAGAGCAAGTAAGACGGGATATCGACGGTTTTTCATAGTTCAATACCTACGATGCGAAGAGTGTGTACCGCGTCCGGGCCAGAGGACGAAGCAGTGATGTAGCGCCGACATGGCGGCGGCTGGGAGGCAAAATCGCTACCTCCGAGAGGACGAGGGGCCCTCGCGACAGCCGGCGAAACGCCGGCGCTACAAGACGCCTATTTCCCGTACACGAAATGACCGCGCCGGTTCTGCTGCCAGCACTGCTCGTTCGACTCAGTGCAGAACGGCTTCTCTTTGCCGTAGCTGATGGTCTTGACGTGGTCGGCGGCGACGCCTCCCTGGACCAGGGCATTGCGCACGGAGTTGGCGCGGCTGTCACCCAGGGCCAGGTTGTATTCCGTCGAGCCCCGTTCGTCGCAGTGTCCCTCGACCGTGAAGCTGATGTTGGGATGCTGTTTGAGGAACTCGATATCGCCCTGCATGGCGGCTTGCTGGTCCGCGTTGACATCGCTCTTGTCGTAGTCGAAGTAGATGTCCTTCACGGTCTGTGAGAACAGTTCTTCCTCGGTGGCCGACGGTTGCGGCGGCGGAGGAGGCGGCGAGGTCACGGTGACTCGCGCCGTGGCGGTCTGGCTTCCACCCGCTCCCTTGGCGGTCAAGGTGTAGGTGGTGGAATCGGCCGGGGTCACGCTCTGCGACCCGCTGGGTTGGACGGCACCCACGCCGTCGATGCTGACGTCGGTCGCGTTACTGGTCTCCCAGGTCAAAGTGGTGGACCCGCCCTTCTCGACCGTGTTGGGGTTGGCCGTGAGCGAAGCGGTCGGCGCGGCCGGCGGTGGGGGTGGCGGCGGTGGCGGGGGCGCTACTTTCTTCTTGCAGGCGCCCAGCGTCATGATCGTCATCAGGACGAACGCTAACATCATCCATCTCAGTCTTCGTTGGTTCACTCTGCTCCTCCGTACTTTTGGTGCGCAGTGATTGCGCCCGGCTCAGGTCCGGCGAGGGGAAATCGTGCTCCGCCTCTTCCGGGAATTAACTGCAAAAACGGCAAATATGATTCCATGCTTTCCTGAATATCACTTCCTGAAATCACTTCCAACTCCAGTTGGGTTGACTGTTGGCGCCCGCAAAAGTCAGCTGCTTTTGGTTGGTACCATCGGCCAACATGGTCCATATCTGGAGGCTGCCCGCACGGCTGGACTGGAAAATGATGTGCCTTCCGTCCGGTGACCAGTATGGGAAGTCGTTTCGTCCGCCATCATGGGTCAGCTGTACCCACTGCTTGCTGGCGATGTCCATGATGTAGATGTCCTGCGCCCCGGGCGCTCCCGGGCCATACCTGCGCATCCAGGAAACCACCAGGAACTGCCCATTCGGCGACCAGGCGGGAGAGACCGCGTAGCCCTGGTCGGTGAGCCGCTGCACGTTGGTGCCGTCGGCCTCCATGGTGTAAACCTGCGGCAATCCCGTCCGCCCGCTGACCCACGCAATCTGCGCCCCGGTCTTCCGATTCCACGCCGGAGAAACATCCGGGCCCTTAAAGGACGTAAGCCGCTTCAGGTTTCCTCCCGAAGAATCCACGGTATAGATTTCCGGATCTCCGCTGCGCGAGGAAGAGAAGGCTATTTTGGTTCCGTCCGCGCTCCACGCCGGAGACAGGTTGGTGCCACCGAAACGGGGAAACGAAACCATGCGGTTCAGGTCGAGCGAATACATCAGAATTTCCCAACCCGCCTTGGTCAATGAACTGAAGGCGATCCGCGAACCGTCGGGAGAATCCCGGGGAGACAACGAAATCAATCCTAAATGGGTGACGGCGTGCTGGTTGGCGCCGTCGTAATCCATGGCCCAGATTTCCTTGTGCCCGGTGCGGCTGCTGACAAAATAGATTTTGCTTTCCGCAATACCGGGGATGCCGCCGCCCAGGCGGAAGATGATCTCATCGGCAAATTTGTGGGCTGTGGTGCGGGCGGCGTCGTTGGTGGCGGCATCCTGATACTGCTTGCCCAGCACCTGCGGCGAGGTGACATTCTTCACATCGTAGAGCCAGCCCTGCACGGTCATGTTATTGCCGGACACGCCCAAGTTGCCAAAAGCCAGCATGGCGGCGTTGGGGGGCGGCGCACTCCAGCCCTCGAACTTCACATCCGCGGGAGTGCCAATTTGTCCCAGCGGGTAGAAGCTTTTCGAGACCATGTCGAAAATGCCGGCATTGTCCAGATCGTTCCACAGGGTTTCGTTGAAGGCCTTCAGCAGGTCGGCATTCTTAGCATCCTGGGTGGAGGGGTTGAAATCGGGGACAGCGAGCCGCACTTTTTCCACTCCGAGTCCCGTACCGGTACGAATCCAGTCCTGGGCAAAGCTCGAGGTCAACAAAAACAGAGGTAAGAAGAATGTGAAAAATCGCTTCATTAATCAGGATGTCCTTTAACTCGAAAACTGCTAACTGCGTGCAGCCAAAAGCTCAGTATTACCTTTTGTAATCGAACCAGAACTCTACCGACACCTTATTCGCGGCATAATCCGAGGGCAAGGGACCAAAAGTGTCAATGCGCTGGATGGCCCGCGTCGCCGATTGGTCGAGCGATGGAACACCGCTTGACTGCTCCACTTGCACGTTGGCCGGATGGCCGTCGCGCATCACATCGAAAGTGACGTATACCCTTTGTGCACTGGTGATGCTCGGGTCCACTTCATATTTCAGCCAGTTCTCGGAAACCTTCTGCTGCACCACGCGCACATACCAGGCATAGCGCGAGCCGAAGTCGCCGCCCCCGCCGGTGAAGCCGAAACCGCCTTTGGCTCCGGGGGCGCTGAAGGTGCCGTAGGGTCCGCTGACCGGCCCGCCCTGGCCGAAGGGCACCACATTGTCAGCCTCGACTACCGGCTCCGGCGGGGGCTTCTGATGGGTTGCGCTGGTCTTGGGCACAGGCTTGATCTTGGCGGCCTTGTCCGGGATGGGAATCGCGTCCGGCTGTTTCTCCACCGGCTTGGGCTGGGACTCCGCCAGTCCCTTCGAATCGTTGGCCAGAACGTTCTGCGTCTTTATCGGATTGGCTGGGAGAGGAACCGTACTCACCAGGGTCACGCCCATGGCATCGCCACCACCGCCCGCGCCCCAACCTTCACCACTGCTGTTGGGCGCGACCACGGCATAGAGCACGATGGCCGCAGCGATGGCGATGTGCAACCCGAGCGACCACGTGAGGTTGCGTCCCCAGCGATCGTGTTCGAAGAAAATCTCAGCGTTTGCTGCCATGGGCGTCCAGAGGTTGAGTGACGATGCTTACGTTGGTGATGCCGGACGATTTGACCGCGTCCATGACGGTTGCGAAGGCGCCGAAGGGCACATCTTCATCGGCGCGGACGAAGATGGACTGATGCTGAGGGTCGCGAATCTTCTGTTTGAGCCGGGCGCCGATTTCGTTGATGTTGATGGCGTCGTTGCCCAGAAAAACCCGCTGCTGCTTGTTGATGCTGATGACCAGGCGTTCTTCGGTGATCTCTTTCACGGTCCGGGTTCGGGGGACATTTACTTCGATGCCGGATTGCAGCACCGGGGCGGTCACCATGAAGATGATCAGCAGGACTAATACCACGTCCACCAGTGGGGTAATGTTGATGTCGGAGAGGGAAGTTTGAGTTCGTCCGTTCGAAGCCGTAAAGGCCATTACCGCTGCACCCCCGGAGCTTCGGCGGTGCGGTAGGCGGGCTGCGGCTGTTGTCGCTCCACTGCGTTCAGCACTTCCATGGCAAAGTCGTCGCCACGGGCCGCCAGTTCGCGGATCGAGCCGCCGATCAGATTGTAGGCAATTACGGCCGGGATGGCGGCCACCAGTCCGGCAGCCGTCGTAATCAGCGCTTCGGAGATCCCGGGCGCGACTGCGCGCAGCGTCGCCGCGCCCGCCGTGCCCAGGCCATGGAAAGCGTCAATGATGCCCCAGACCGTCCCAAACAGCCCGACAAATGGAGTGACCGCGCCAGTGATCGCCAGCCAGGGCAGGTTGCGCTCAAAGCGGGTCAGTTCTTCCGAGTTCGCAATCTGCATGGCCCGCTGGATGGCCAGCGGACTTCTGATGATGCCATTGGCCACCGCGCCCTGACGGCGGTACTCCTCAAAACCGCCCTCAAACACACCCACCAGCGGGCTGGGGCGAAACTGTTCCGCCACCGCGCCCACATCCTGCAAGCGCTGGGCCTTGCGGAAGGCGCGCACAAAGCGGCCGCTTTGCACTCGCGCCCGCCGCAACACGCTCCACTTGGAAAGAATGATGGCCCAGGAAACCAGGCTGAAGATGAGGAGAATAAGCAATACCACCTTGGCGACGGGGCCGGTTTCACCCACCAAGTCAATAATTTCGCCGCCGCCCGCTGCTGCCAGCAAAAGATGCAGATTCATTGTTTTTAGGAGGATTCCTGATTCGATTATAGACCATGGGGACGGCCTAATTCGCGGGTGAACACGATCCATTAACCTGTCTTTCTGTGCAAAAACCCGAGGCCTAAACCTGGCATCTTAAAGACTGTAGCCAGGTGTCCGAAGGCACTCAGAAATATCCCAAGGAGGGAAAATGACGCATTACGGTACGCTCCGCGATTATCGTTTCACTGGCGCAGATGAGGCCGCCGCTGACGTCCGGGGTTCCAAGGTCTATGGCCCGGGCGACGAGAAATTGGGCAAAATTGACGATGTAATTTTCGATCACTCCACGGGCGAGATCCGCTACGCGGTGGTTGATACCGGAGGCTGGTTGTCGAGCAAAAAGTTCATCGTGCCTCCGCAGGCCCTTCGGCCATCTACGCATCACGAGCAGGACTTCCAAGTCGATCTTACCCAGCACCAGATCGAGAGCCTCCCGCCTTACCACGAATCGCATCTTGAGTCCGACGAGAAATGGGCTGACTACGACGGCCGTTACCGTTCCCGGTGGGAAGCGAACCCGATCATGCACCGCGTAGCCACCGACCGCAATATCACCCCCACCACCCAACAACAGATTGATGCCGGGTCGGGACGTCTGCCTTCGAGAGATGACGAGGAAGAAGAGGGCATGTCTGAGGTTACACCGATGAGGACAGAAGCCTCACTCGCCGTGGACCCTAGCGGTCCCAGCCGGCGCTGGGAGACATTTGAAGACCGCCTGCGCCAGCGCAGGCAGGAGATCGTTTCCGTTTGTGCGACCTGCAAGGCATCGCCCTCCTCCGAGACGGTCTCGGCCAAGCGGAGGGCGAGCTAGAGCTGGCGCTTTTGTCATCCTGAGGAAGCGGAACCCTTCGCGATGCGAAGGGTTCCCGAGGAAGGACCTGTGCATCCGCGAGACGACGGCGGTGCCCGATCCCGCCCATTTTCTGGTTCCGCTCTTCTTTTGCGCGTACGCTGGCGGCGCAAATGCAACCGGGCGCGGAATGCATAGGTCCTTCGCTGCGCTCAGGATGACATCTTGTGCGACGTGCCAAGCGGAGGGCGAGCTAGAGCTGGCGCTTTTGTCATCCTGAGGAAGAGGAACCCTTCGCGAGGCGAAGGGTTCCCGACGAAGGACCTGTGCATTCGCCAGATGACGGCGATGCCCGATCCTGCCAATGGTATGGTTCCGCTATTCTTTTGCGCGTGCGATAGCGGTGCAAATGCGAGCGGGCGCGGAATGCATAGGTCCTTCGCTGCGCTCAGGATGACATCAATTCAGAGA
>JBOGLD010000056.1:0-35824 GCA_050745885.1 Terriglobales bacterium | reverse complement strand
GCCGCTGAAATTCGACCCCCTGCCGGTCCCTCTCACTAACAACGCCGTCGCCAGCGTGAAAAGCCGAGGATCGCTGATGCTCTATTCGCTGATGGGTATGGGGGCGAAGAAAACCTGGGATGCGGTCAGCAATGCCGCCTACACGCTTGATCCCGATACCGGGAAATGGGCCGAAATGCACGCCGTCCCGGGGACGGTGGGACGTCTGGCCGCAACTGCGATAGGGGCCCGTGAGCACGTGTTCCTTTTCGGGGGCTACGCGGTGGATGCGCAGGGCGAGGAAGCTACCTTGCCTGACGTCAATGTGTACGAACCGCTCACCGATCGCTGGTTCCGGGCCGAAGACATGCCGGTGGCAGTGGACGATGCCGTCGCCGGAGTCTATCGCGACCGTTACATCTACATTGTGGGCGGGTGGTCGAAGACGGACACCGTGCGCAACGTCCAGTTGTACGACGCGCAGAAGAACAAATGGTTGCAGGCCACCCCGATCCCGGGCACGCCTGTATTCGGCCACGCCGGCGCGCTGGTCGGAGACACTATTGTGTACATCGACGGCGCGCACAAAAATCCGGTGGCGGGCCAGGCCAGGTACATCGCCTCAGACGAATGCTGGATGGGGAAGATCGACCACCATGACCTGGCGAAAATCCAGTGGACCAAACTTCCCAGCCATCCCGGATCGGCGCGCTACCGCATCGCGGCAGGAGGCTCGGAAAAAGACCAGAAGATTTACTTTTCCGGCGGCACCGATAATCCCTACAACTATAACGGCATCGGATACAACGGAGTACCGGCGGAGCCGTCTCCGGTCACCTTCGCCTTCGACTTGCGCAGCGGCAAGTGGGAAACCCTCAACCAGCACACCCCTAACCCCACTATGGATCATCGCGGGCTGCTCATTATTCCGGAGAGGCTGGTGATTGTAGGAGGCATGGAGGCGGGGCAGCAGGTGACTTCCCGCGTGACCGTCCTGACGAAACCAGGGAAGGCAAAGTAGAAAGGCGAAGCCGCTCGCGATTGGCTCCAGAATTGAACCGAGGCACTGCCTCGAGTTCTTCCCGATTGACAGGGAGCGCGGGTGCGAGTAAATCTGGGTGCAGCACAGGTTGTCTTCCATGAGGCGCTGGCAGTTTTCAATCCTCATTTTCGAGTTGGTGTTGTTCGCCGCGATCCTGGTTCTTCCGCAGGTGGCCCTGCCCGCGTTCACCTGCCACGGGGGCACTGCTCCGGTGGCAGCGCATGCCCGTGTCTGCGATCCTGCGACCCGCATCGCGATTGCGGTTGCGCCGCAAATTCTGCTCTCCAAGTCCATGACCCGGGTGCGCGGAGAAATTTTAGGTGTCTCCGCTCCGCCGGCGGTTCATTCCCGGCTGGCAAGGCTGTGCGTTCTGATCTGCTAGACCATCCTGTTTTCTAGTTCAACCGAATTTTCATTTTTCTGCAAAAGCTTGCTCCGCGAGGGGCGTGCCTGTTCTGTATTTACGGGTTCGCGGAGCTTCGGGGAGGGCGGCGCCGGCGTGAGGCCGGGCCTGCAGCAAAAGGCCCTGGATCGGCCGTGCTGCCGCCGTCTCCGAATACGTGGCGCAGAATCTTAATTTTCTCAGGTCTGGAGTTCGGCGCTGCCGCACGAGCGGGACGCTCGCGCCTACATTAATCTCTCGCGCCGGCGTCAATCTATTGGCCTCGCGCCAGCACCAGGGTGATGTCGTCGGGCTGCTCGTGGGCACCGATCCAGTCGTCCACGGCAGCAGTGACAATCTCGCAGATTCGAGCCAAAGGTTGGTCGCGGTGTTTCCACACGAGGTCGATCAGACGTTGCTCGCCGAATTCGCCGAAATCATTTTCCGGTTCCGTCACGCCGTCGCTGTAAGCCAGCAAAAGGTCTCCCCGTCGCAGCGCGACCGACGCCTCCAGATAGCTCCGGCGGTCGAACAGACCGATGACCGTGCCTCCCTGTTCCAGGCGGCGAACGGATCCGTCTTCGCTCAGGATGATCGGTGGCAGGTGCCCGCCGTTGCTGTAGGTGAGCGTGCGCTCCAGGCCGTCGTAGATGCCCAGAAACAGGGTGGCATATTTCTCTGCCGGCGTACTCCGGTAAAGCTGGTGATTGAGCAGCGAGAGCATGGCCCCCGACGACTTCTCGGCGCCGTTCAGGCCGTGAGCGGGAGGGAGACTGGAACCGGCTGCGCCTGCCCCAACCGGTTCCCGCAGGCTGGGTGTGCCCTCCAGGCTATAGGCACGGACGGCGGAGTGAATAGTGGCCATTAACAGCGCCGCGGAGATGCCTTTCCCGCTGATGTCACCCACGGCCAGGATGAGCCGATAGGGATCCAAGGTGAGGAAATCGTAGTAATCTCCGCTCACTGTGCGCGCGGGGCGGCAGAACCCGAAAACCTCAAGCGAAGCCAATTGCGAAATGTGTTGCGGGAAGAGCTGGGCCTGCACCTCCTGGGCAATGGTCAATTCGTTCTGCAGCCGCTGCTTCTCTTTTTGCTCCTCGATCAGGTTCTCGATGGATGCGGTCATGGAGTTGAACGAGTTGGCCAAGGTGGCCAGTTGGTCGCTGGACGTCACTGAAATGCGGTGGCTGAAGTCTCCACGATTGATGTGTTCGGTGGCGTTGTAGAGTTGGGCCACGGCGCCGGTCACGGTGCGGGTAAGGCGGGTCCCGATGAGCAGCGCCAGCAGTTCGATGATGGCAAAGACCACGGCGGCGAAAAACAGCATATATTCCACGCCGGTAGCAAAGTCGCCCAGGGCGGCGAACAGACGGGCATAGAGCACCGACGGGCGGGTTTGCACTCGAAGCAGCGCGCCCGTCTTTCTCTGCTCGCCGGTGGCCCAATCCACCACCGGAAGAGGTGTCCCGAAAGTGATCTCATGATCGAAGCTGTTGCCGGGCGCGGACAATACGCCCGCGGTGAAGGCGGGACGAAGCTCTTCCCGGCCGCCGTCGACCGCCATGCCGTTCCGCCCCGGGCGAATGGTGATGTCCTGCTTGTCAGGAGTCTCCAGGGCAAGGAGAGACGCCGGCGGAGCAGAAGGCGTGCCCGTGTTTCTCGTGGCAAAGCCAGATGAGTAGAGCGTAATTTCGCCCAGATCCTGCGCTACTTTTTCCAGCAGGTTTCGATCCAGCGCGTCACTGGAAATCACCGCCAGTTTTTGCGGCCCCGCGCCGAGCACGGTTCCGGCTCGTAAGTACAACTGGCCCTGGTCACGAACGATTGCGCCGAATCTTGGGCCCAGGAAAGATGGCAAGGTGAATGGAACCTTGCCGGGCGTGGCGCCGCACACGGCAAGGGGAGTTTCACCTTTCCAGGCACAAATCTGGCGAGCGGCCCAGTCCGGATCGTTACGTTTCAGTCCCTGCAGCGATTCAGCGGTGGCCGGCTGCCCATGTTCCAGCCGAGCCGCCAGTTCCTCGGCGATGGACGCGTTTACCGATTGCAGGCTGCGCAGGCGGGAATCCAGCTCTGAGGTGACTACGAAATTCGCAAACTGACCGGCAAACAGATAGATGGTGATGAATGCCATGGCCACCAGCAAAACCACCGGGATCACGCCGATGAACACGTAGGTCACGATCAACCGGTTGCGCAGGCGCCAGAGCAGCCTGGCTTTGAGCCAGCGGAAGGCCAGAAGGGCGAGCAGGATGATGGCGAGAAAACTGAGGATTCCTATCCATCCCCGGAGCGCGAGGCCGTAGGAAACCTTGAATAGGCCAAAGAATCTTTGCAGCGCGAACAGCAGCAGGTCCAGTCCCAGAAGATAACAGGTGGCACGGGCCAGCCGGGTGCGAGGCAGCACCCCCGCAGCCAGCAGTCGAAAACGGACAGTGCGGAGAGACAGATCCATTGCGCAAGGAGATTATAGACTCGGGGGTTGGAGGCCGGACTTCGAGCGTCAGCCCTCGGACTCAGGACTCCGGAATTTCCAAGGCCGATTTCGAAAATCCCCTCTTAAGCCCTGTTCATCGCTGTTTCTTTACGATCAGCCGATCCATCCTAAGTCTGGGCCTGAAGGTCCGTCGTCTGAGGTGCCTGACGTTCGACGCCGGAAGTTTGAAGTCCGCGATCCGCGTCCTAGATCTCCGGGTAGAAATCAAAGAACGCTTCCAGGCTGGTCTTTAGCTGTTTCTCGATTTCTTGCTTGCTGCCTTCGAGAACGTGCATGGTGACGTGGGCCTCGCGCCCGTTTTTCAGTTTGAGGGTCGCGTCGCCTACTTCCGCGACCTCTTCTGAGGGCAATAGCCGCATTCCATAAACCAGGGTCAGATTTGCCATGAACCGATTTTAAACCCCGACACTGGACTGCGGACTGGCATGGATCGTTGGCGTTGCGCGGCGGCGGGCAAGATGCACTCCAGACAGTCGGCAGGAACCCTGGCGCTAGGTTGGCCGAAGTCTGAAGTCTGGAGTCCGAAGTCCAACGCCTCCTGCTAAAATCCCTTGGTGCCCCGATCCATCCTAACCGTCGTGATGTGTCTTGGCCTCGGCGTGCTTGGCCTGGGCGCGCTGGCGACTGGGCAACAGCGGTCTCAGCCGCAGGTCAAGGTCAACGTTCTGAACGTGTGCTCGCCTTCGGCCGGGGAGCAGCAGGAAATTGCATCCGCGCTGTCGCGGGTGCCCAAACAGCCCCTGTTTGGCGTGGACTTCGAGATCGATCGGGGAAGGTCCAGTCTGGAAGTTGGACCCGGATTTCTGCAGCCGGGATCGGGGGGACAAATGTCGTCCGACCCCGGCACGGCCAGTTGGGTGCGTATCCGGCGTGAGTTTGCCGTACAGGCGTTATTTTCCACGGTGCAGTACTCGTTCAGCGTGGACCCGAAGAATATGGTCGAGACGCTGGTCTTCCGGGTGCGTGAGCCCAAAGACCTGCTGCAGGTTTCAATTGAGGACAGCGCATCAGCCGTGACCACGCCCGCCACCATGCTGATCAGCAGCACGCCTGCCAGTCGGGTCAAGCTGGAGCGCTTCGGCAAATCGTCGGTCGTGCTCGCCCGGTGCCCCGGGTCGGAGACCGGTCCGGCGCCGGATCAAAGCGCGTACGAACCCCTGTTTCAGAGCGCGTCGGCTATTCTTTCAAACTATCGCGGTCTGCTGGGGGCTCGGACTGCGGTGCCGAATGAACTGGAGCGGATTGGCGGAACGGCGGAAAAGAAGGCGCAGCGCCCCTCTGCAGCCAGGAAGCCGGCGGCAAAAAAGAAATAGGACGGCGGAGGGCATGATGCCCTCCGGACAGCCGGCGGCACCCCGGCGCTACTTGCGAAGGGCTGCATCCAAATCTGAATTTGGCAATCTAAGTCTGCACGTACGGTCGCGCATAATCGCAACAAGCCATGGAGAATATTCGCAACGTCGTCATCATCGGGTCGGGTTGCTCGGGTCACACGGCGGCGCTCTACACCGCTCGTGCCAATCTCAAGCCTCTGGTGATTGAAGGTCACGAGCCCGGGGGACAGCTCTCACTTACCACGCAGGTGGAAAATTTCCCGGGGTTTCCCGAGGGCATCCAGGGTCCGGAACTGATCGAGAACATGCGCAAGCAGGCGGGACGCTTCGGGGCCCAGTATCAGCTGGGCCACGTGGTCAGCGTTGACCTGAGCCAGCGGCCTTTCGGGGTGAGTTTTGGCAAGGAAACGATTCAAGCCCGCACGCTGATCATCGCCAGCGGGGCGTCGGCACGCTGGTTGGGATTGCCCGGGGAAAAAGCCTTGATCGGGCACGGGGTTTCTTCGTGCGCCACCTGCGACGGCTTCTTTTTTTCCGGAAAGGAAATCGCAGTCGTGGGTGGTGGCGACTCGGCCATGGAGGAAGCCATCTTCCTTACCCGTTTCGCCACCAAGGTGACCCTGATCCATCGCCGCGGTGAATTCCGGGCGTCCAAGATCATGCTCGACCGGGCGCAGCAGAACAAGAAAATTGAATTTCTAACCGACACCGTAGTTGAAGACGTGCTTGACCCAGCCAAGCAGGAAGTCACCGCCCTCAAGTTGCGCGATACCAAAACCGACAAGGTCCGGGATTTCCCGACCAGCGCTATGTTCCTGGGCATCGGTCACATACCGAATGCCCGGATGTTCGAGGGCCAGCTCGAGACCGATCAGGACGGATATCTGGTAACCACGAACAACGTCCTCACGCGGGTAGCGGGCGTGTACGCTTGCGGTGACGTGCAGGATCGGCGCTATCGACAGGCGATCACCGCCGCCGGCACGGGCTGCATGGCGGCCCTCGAAGCGGAGAGATTTCTGGAAGACAAGGGAGAGTAGCTCAGGCAAGGAAGTGCTTTCCTGGAGGTAGTCCAAATGCCGCGTCCAGCCGCGACCTGTTCTCATCTGGGAGAAATCCGGCAAGTTACACCGAGCGGCCAAGGTTGCAAGGAGTGCCTGGAGATAGGCGACACCTGGGTCCATCTGCGGGAATGCCTTAGCTGTGGTCATGTCGGCTGCTGCGATTCTTCGAAAAACAAACATGCCACCAAGCATTTCCACCAGAGCAAGCATCCCATCATCCAATCGTTTGAGCCCGGCGAGAACTGGCGCTGGTGCTATGTGGACGAAGTATTGATGGAATAGACTCTTGCCCCGAAGCCCGCTGCACCATGGTTTCGGCCCAATCCGTTGCCCCCTGACGCTTCTTCGATCCAGGGCGGATCCGCCTGCGTGACCTCCGACCTCTTCAAGTTCCGAAAGGGACCAGTGCCGGTTACCTAGGTCATCTTTCGCAAATTGATCGACGCGAATATGCTGCAGTTGGTTTCGGACCCTTATGAATCGCCCACTGACAGCTGGCCTGCTACTAATCGGGATCTTCGTCTGCGCTCCGGCTTCGGATGTCCGGGCACAGCAGGCCGAAGGCGCTCGCAAGATAGTGAACCGGGTGATGCCCCAATATCCTGAAATGGCCCGCGCGATCCAGTTAAGAGGAAGCGTCAAGGCTGAAGCGGTGGTGGAGGCGAATGGCGCGGTCAAGTCGGTCGAAGTGAAGGGCGGAAACCCAGTCCTGGTCCGGGCGGCACAGAACGCGATCTACAAGTGGAAATGGGCGCCCGCCTCGCATGAGACCCGGGAACCCATCGAAGTCAAGTTTGATCCGCAATAACGCAGCCGCATTTCCGGCACTTCACGTTTACCTCAGATTTTCTTCGAGTGTGATACAAATTTCCTGATCTTCATGCGCGTGCAGGTCACCTGCCATCCCGACCTTGGCCCGGAAGGAACGCGGTGCTGAGGACACTTTTCATTTCTCTCTCCGAGAACCGCTCGCTGCGCGGAATGGCCGAGCGATCTGCCATCGGCCGGCGCCTGTCTGGCCGCTTTGTGGCCGGTACACAGGTGGACGACGCGCTGCGCGTCACCCAAAAGGTCAATCAGGCCGGGCTGAGCGTTTCGGTCGACAATCTCGGAGAGAACGTCACCAACGCGGAGGAAGCCCGCGCCAGCGCCCAGCTCTACCATCAAATGCTGGACGAGATCGCCAATCGCCAGCTCAACGCGAATGTCAGCCTGAAGCTGACCCACATGGGTCTCGACGTGGACGAAAATCTTGCCCGCGATCTGGTGACTGGCCTGGTGGCGAAAGCGGCGGCCATGAATCCGCGCAATTTCGTCCGGGTGGACATGGAAGGCTCACCCTACACCCAGCGCACGCTCAGCTTTGTGCATGAACTGCACCGCATGCCCGGTCACGCCGGCGCCGTGGGCGCAGTGATTCAGTCTTACATGCGGAGCGCGGAAAAGGACATCGAGGGCCTTCTGGCCGAGCGAATCCGCATCCGCTTGTGTAAGGGCGCTTATAAGGAGCCGGAGGGAATCGCGTTTCAGAAAAAATCGGACGTCGATGAGAACTACGTCCGGCTGATGAAAATTCTGATGAAGAGTGGGGTCTATCACGGCCTGGCAACGCACGACGAGAGGATCATCAAGGAAGCGAAGGCGTTTGCCAGGCAGGAGAATATTTCACCCGACGCGTTTGAATTCCAGATGCTTTATGGCATTCGCCGCGACCTGCAGCGGCGGTTGGTGCGCGAAGGCTGGCGCATGCGGGTCTACATCCCGTTCGGAACGGAGTGGTACCCGTATTTCATGCGTCGTTTGGCGGAACGGCCGGCGAATGTGTTCTTCATTGCCAGGAATTTGCTGCGGAGATAGCCGCGGCCTGATCGACGCAGCGGCTGGGCAGATCCGAGCGCAGGCAATTGCCGCTAACCTTTATTTTCTGGTCATTTCTGCTTGTAGCTTTGGCCTGTGGACAAGAGCACGGGCGAGGACGCCCGCGCCTACATTCAAGACCTTGCGCTCAACACTGCCTCAGCCGCCTTGGTTGAAAGAGAGTGCGTAAGGCGTGGTTTGGGGCTCACAGTTTGAGCTCCCAGATTTCCGATATCAGATCGTCGCGGCCCCAGTCGCGGTGCTTTTTTTGCTGTATCCGCCGGAAGCCGGCTTGCTGGTAAATGTGCCGGGCGGCTGGGAGCTCGCTTTGCGTCCATAGGACGATTTTCCGGTAGCCCGCCTGGCGGGCAAAGCGAACGCATTCGGCGACCAGGTGACGGCCGAGGCCCAGTCCGCGGGCCGCTGGTTCCACCAGCAAGAGGCGCAGCTTAGCCACGGTCTTCGATTTCTTCACCAGGAACACCGAGCCGACGATCTCACCATCTTTCTCGGCAATCCAGCAGCGCTCGTGTTTGGGGTCAAAATGTTGAATAAATTTGGCTGCAATCTTGGCCACCAGCGCTTCGAACTGCTCATCGTATCGATACTCCTGCGCGTAGAGAACGCCGTGGCGGTGGACAACCCATCCCATATCGCCGGGTTGGTGGGCGCGCAAGATATATGGGGCCTGCTGGGTCGGAGCGGCGCCGAGCAGGGTTTCGATGTCGCGCATGGCTTGCACCAGGCGGGCCTGTTGGGCGACTGAGAGGGGGAGCAACATGGTGGCAACTTCTTCGCTCTGCCGCGCGTCGAGAGCGGCGAAGGTGTCTCGGCCGCGGGCGGTCAATCCCAGCAGGCTTTGCCGGCCATCCGCCTGGGAGGCTGACTTGTGAACCAGGCCGCGTTTTTCCAGTCCGCGCAGCATGCGGCTCAGGTAGCCGGGATCGAGTCCCAGTTGCTTGCAGAGGTCGGTGGCGGTGGGCTCGCGGCGATTGGCGATTTCGTAGAGCACGCGCACTTCAGCCAGTGAGAACGGGCTCCTGAGCAGGCCTTCGCGCAATACGCCGATCTGCCGGGTATAGAGGCGATTGAAGCGGCGCACGGCGTGGATGTTCGGCGGGGTTCGTGTGCTGGGAAGGGCCATGGAGGTGGCTTCGGTCATTGTGTGACGCTGTCAATTATATACTTGACCCAGTCATGTAAGTGAAAGGAGGCTGGTGTACCTGGGTTGAGCTTTTCTTTGCGTCCTTTGCGGTTTAAGACGTTGCCGCCATTCTCAATCACCTAAACCCCTTAACCGCAAAGGACGCAAAGGCCGCAAAAGGGGCGAACAGATTCAACGCGGAAAAATTAGGACCCTGGCAAAAGGAGTCAAGTCCGTTGGAGGGAGCGAGCCTGGCAGCCACCTCGCTGCCTCGCCGCACGGCAAACATCTTGTCAAGCCCCCAAGGTCCGCGGATTTCCTCTAACCCGCTGGCCAAGTGGCAGATATAAAGTTGCCGGGCATGTCCCATTCACCCTTTGCCTATTGTTATTCTGGAACTAGAAGACTGGAGGGCAAGCCCAGGAGATGAAGCCCAGGAGATCAGGCGCGCCGGCGTCGGCTGATCTGGGCATAGCGGAAGCACTCAATACTGTGGTCGTTGACCATACCGACGGCTTGCATGAAGGCGTAACAGATCGTTGAGCCCACGAAGTTCAGGTGCCGTTTCTTGAGGTCCTTGCTCATGGCGTCGGATTCCGGGGTTCGCGCCGGAAGCCGCTGTGTCTGGCGCCAGGCGTTCAGGCGCGGCTTTCCACCCACAAATTGCCAGACATAGTTGTCGAACGAACCGAACTCCTTCTGGACGACGAGAAAGGCCTTTGCATTCTTTACCGCGGACGCGATTTTGAGCCGGTTGCGAACGATGCCGGGATTGCGCAGCAAGCTTGCCAGTTTGCGGCGATCATAGCGGGCGATGCGTTGCGGATTGAAGTTGTCAAAAGCGGCGCGATAGTTTTCCCGTTTTTGCAAGATGGTGTCCCAACTCAGGCCGGCCTGGGCGCCTTCGAGAATGAGAAACTCAAAGAGGACATGATCCTCGTGCTGGGGCAGGCCCCATTCTTCATCGTGATAGCGGATGGAGAGTGGGTTGCTGGGCCAGGCGCAACGGGTCAGGTTTGGGGATTTTGGCTTCATGCCGGCGAAGTCAGACTTCGATTATAGTTTACGGGAATCCGACGGCTGGTGCCGGGGCGCAAGCAGGGCGCCCACAAGCTAAGTCGAAGGTCCAAAAGACCTTGCCTTCGTGACCAAGCGTGTGCTCCTTTTGTAACTTGGCTGCGGCCCGGCCGTCCCCTAGAGTCGGACAATACCCGTAGTGGCGCGGCTTTCGGCCCGATACGTGCATCTAATTGAGGGACGAAGCCTTTAACGCGGTTTGGCGTGAAAATTTTGGATTGGCTGGGAATGAACTACACGAAGTGGTGTCGGTCGGCGGTGGCAGGGGTCCTACTTACTGCCGTGGTTGGATTGCAGGCGCTGGCCCAGTCCTCGTACGTCGCGGCTTCCAGCATGACTGCCGCAGCTTCCGCGGCCAACGGATCCGATCCCTCGGATCCCATTCTTACCATCAAGAAGCGGGTGGATGAAGTCAATGTGCTGTTCATTGCCACCGACCATCGTGGCAAGTTCGTGCGCAACTTGAACCAGGGTGATTTCACCATCCTGGATGATCACAAGCCGCCACAAGCCATCGTAAATTTCCGTCGTGAGACCGATCTGCCACTCGAGTTGGGATTGTTGGTGGACACCAGCGGATCGGTGCACAGCCGCTTTGATTTTGAGCAGGAAGCCGCGGTCAGCTTTCTGCAGCACACCCTGCGTGCCAATTTCGACAAAGCTTTCGTGATGGGCTTCAGCAGTCACAGCCAGGTCACGCAAGAGTTCACGGACAATGTTCGCCTGCTTGAAACCGGGGTGCGAAGCCTGCATAACGGCGGCGGCACTGCGCTCTACGATGCGATTTACCGGGCCTGCCGCGAAAAGCTCAGTAAGGACGGGCACGACCATCCGGTGCGTCGGGCCATCATCGTGGTCAGCGACGGCGAAGATAACCAGAGCGAGACCAGCCGCGCCCTGGCGGTGGAGACGGCGCAGCGCGCCGAAGTGATCATTTACGCGATTTCCACCGACGACAGTGGCTTGATTCTGCGCGGTGACAAGGCCTTGCAGCAGCTGGCCGACGCTACCGGCGGACGCGCCTTCTTTCCCTTCAAGATGAAGGACGTCAAGAATTCGTTTGCCGCCATCGAGGACGAACTGCGAAGTCAGTATGTCGTTTCCTACAAACCAGCTGACTTCGATGCCGACGGCCGTTACCGCTCCATTGAAATCACCGCGTTGAAGAAAGACCTGCAGGTGCGGGCGCGCAAGGGCTACTACGCTCCGCGGCAGTAGAAGAAAACAATTCTCTAATCCCAGCTTGCGGTTCGAAGCTATTTATTTTGTTTCGTGCCCAGCGTGCCCATCTAGCGGAGGCACGGTCAGCGGCGTTTCGTGGTCGCAAATGAAGAAAGCGATCAGCTTTGCCGGCTCCTTGTCACTGGCGTTGGCCGATACCTGGTGGACGCCGTTGGGTGCCTCGTAGAAGCTCTCTCCCGCCTTGTATGCGGTCTCAGGGCCGCCCCTTACCTGGAAGCGAATTGCGCCTTGGGCGACGTAGCCGATCACGGTGCAGGGATGGCTATGCGGTTTGTCGGCCTCGCCGGGCGCATAGTTCACTTCGACGACGATCGCGCGCAGGTGATTGCCATCGAGCGGTGGCAGGGAGTGAGAGAAATTGGTGGGATGACCCGCTCCGGCGCTGGATTGTGCAAACGAATCGCGCGCGCTCAGGCCCAGGGTTGTAACGATTGCGATGGTCAACAACTGGGCCAGGAGAAATCCTATTGCTTGCTGTTGCTTGAGACTGAGTTTGGACAAGCGTGCCTCCTTCGCCGTGCCGCACAACGATATATCTCAAGCGGGGAGGTCGCAAAATCAGGAAGCGGGGTCGCCCAGGCGCGAAGGCAGGGAACAAAGCGAAAATTCACCTACCCACGCCCGAACTGCGAGAACCGAGACCCACGTGCGATGCTACAATTCCTCCTAGGCCGCAATCGGCATCCAACCCGGTGTAAGGCCGTGAAGCAGGTATTGTGGTTTTCTTTAAGTCAGTCCCGCGCGCGATGGTCGGGCCGGTTCTGGCATCCCTCTTGCTGTCGCTTTTGCTGTTGAATACGGCGTATGCCGCCCCGCAGCATCCAGCGCACAAGCGTCCCGCCAAGGCGGCCCCGCCTGCGCCCCCACCTCCGCCTGCTCCGCCCCCGCTGCCTCCTACGTTGGAACAGATGCCGGCCGTGCGCCCGCAGGTCCGGTTCAGCCAGGGGCTGCTTACGATTGTGGCCGAAAATTCGACCCTGGGGGACATTCTCCGAGCGGTGCGAGCGCAGACCGGAGCCATGGTGGAGATTCCGGCCAATGCTACCGAGCGCGTGGTGACGCATTTGGGGCCGGGGCCGGCGCGTGACGTCCTGGCATCCCTGCTGAATGGATCCCACTTTAACTATGTGATGCTGGGTTCGGCGGCACACCCCGACAGCGTGGAGAGGCTCATTCTAACCTCGAAGTCCGGTGCGACCCCTGAGCCGGCAGCAGTGGCACCGCAGGTGCAGAGTCAAAACGAGGTCCCGACAGATGACGCAGGGGCCCAGGGCGCGGACATGGCGGAACAGCCCACGGATGACACCCCGGACAACTCCGCCGACGGACCGAACTCGCAGCCGCCCAACGGCCAGCCGCAGGTCAAAACTCCCGAACAGCTGTTGCGTGAGCTGCAGCAACAGCAGCTACAAATGCAGCAACAGCAAGGTACGCCCCCCCGTCAAGGTAGTCCCAACTAGGTGTTGACCCACAGGCCCCGGATTTCAGACTCGGGACTCAGGGAAGTGCAGGCCTCGGGCTATGCGGGAACGAATTTCAGGTGTGTGTATAGCCAGGGTTTGAAATCTGAGGTCTGAGGTCTGGGATCTGACGTCAGTCTCCGCTGGCTTGGCTCTGGTGGGGTACGAGGATGGCGGCGGTGGTGCTGGTGCGCTGGCGCGAACGATAGGCGAAGGCGTACAGAATGCCGGTTACGGCGGCATAAGCCGCGAGGATTCCCACCAGTACAACGGTGACGGCTGTGAATGAAATGACGAACGCAACCAGTAACCCGCCCAAGTTCGGCCTACTTTCCTGTTAAGTTCCGGGACCAGACGCCCCGGACCCGTCTGGCGCAACCCCCCACTCTACCCGCGTTGACGCTGGCGGCTATTAGCAACTAAGATACGTGAGTAGAAGTGCGCAAATCTACTTTCCAACATTTCTGTGGGGCCGTCCACATTACGGAAGGCCAGTCGTCACTTTCGCAATTTCATGCCAATTACCAAGATTTCGGTGCGCGGGGCGCGTCAGCATAACCTCAAGAATATAAACGTCGAAATCCCGCGACAAACACTTACGGTCATTACCGGGTTGAGCGGGTCGGGGAAGTCTTCCCTGGCCTTTGACACGATCTACGCCGAGGGCCAGAGGCGGTATGTGGAGACGCTCTCAGCCTACGCCCGGCAGTTTCTGGACCAGATGGAGCGTCCGGACGTCGACGCCATCGATGGGCTTAGCCCGTCCATCTCGATCGAGCAGAAAACCACCAGCCGCAGTCCGCGGTCCACGGTGGGAACGATCACCGAAATTTACGATTATCTTCGTCTTTTATTCTCCTCCATAGGGGTTCCGCACTGTCCCAAATGCGGACGGGAAATCGCGCGGCAGTCGGCAGAGCAAATTGTGCAGCGGGTCATGAGCCTGACTGCGGAAGATCGCGTAATGGTGCTGGCGCCCATCGTGCGCGGACGTAAAGGGGAGTTCAAGAAGGAAATCGAGAAGCTGGTGCAACATGGTTTCAGCCGGGCGCGGATCGACGGCGAATTGGTAAATCTCGAAGACGACATTTCCCTGGACAAGCGAAGAAACCACACCATCGAGGTACTCATTGATCGGCTGCTGGTGAAACCCGGGATCGAACACCGGCTGGAATTATCGGTGGGACTGGCCATGAAACTGGCCGGGGGCCTGGTGCAGGTGGCGGTGGTGGGGGGCGAGGAGCAGCTCTATTCGGCCAAGCTGGCGTGTCCGGATTGCGGCATCAGCGTGCCGCAACTCGAGCCGCGGTCGTTTTCGTTCAACAGCGCCTACGGCGCCTGTGCGGAGTGCCATGGTCTGGGCAGCCGCTATGAATTTGATCCCGCACGGGTAATCAATGACTGGTCGAAGCCGTTGCTGGAGGGCGGACTGGGGCCGGGTTCCGCGTCCCAGAACCTGATTCATCAGCTGCAAATTACCGCAGCCGCCCACGGCTTCGACTTGGGGACGCCCTTTGAAAAGCTTCCGGAGAAAATCCAGAACCTGCTGTTCTATGGTGAAGCAGGCAAGGGTGGGGGCGAATCCGGCAAGAACCGGAAGACCGGTTTCCGTGGAATTCTGGGTTATCTCAAACAGATGGTGGAAGAATCCACGTCCGACACTTACCGGGAATTTCTGCTGGACTACATGTCGGCCACGAAATGCCCGGCGTGCCAGGGCAGACGTTTACGGCCGGAGAGCCTGGCGGTAAAGGTCAACGGAATGTCGATTGCCGATTTCACGGCATTGCCGGTGTCGCGGGGCTTGGAGACGGCGCGGAGGATCAAGCTCAATGGGCGCGAGGCGATCATTGCCGGGCGCATTGTGCACGAGATCGTGGAGCGGCTGCAATTTCTGGACGCCGTGGGGCTGGGCTACATCTCGCTGGAACGCTCGGCCGCGACCCTTTCCGGCGGAGAAGGACAGCGCATCCGGCTGGCCACCCAGATCGGGTCCAAGCTGCGCGGGGTGCTCTACGTGCTGGATGAGCCTTCGATCGGCCTGCACCATCGCGACAACGGCCGGCTGCTGAAGGCGCTGGAGGAACTGCGCGATTTGGGAAATACCGTCCTGGTGGTGGAACACGACGAAGAAACCATCCGCCGGGCAGACTACGTGATTGACCTGGGTCCGGGAGCGGGCCGGCATGGCGGCGGGCTGGTGGCGCATGGAACTCCAGAGGAGATCGAGCGGGTGCCTGGGTCGCTCACCGGCGCGTACATTTCGGGCCGGACACAGATCGAAATGCGGGCCGAGCGGCGGCAGGCGAACGGGGCTGCAGTCACACTGTTGGGCGCGCGGGAAAATAATCTCAAGAATCTCGACGTGGTTTTTCCCCTGGGGGTCATGACGGTGGTAACGGGGGTCTCCGGGTCGGGAAAATCGACACTGGTGAATGACATTCTCTATCGCGCCCTGGCCCAGAAGCTCTACCGGTCGCGGGAAGAGCCCGGTGCTTTCAAGGCGATCTCGGGCACGGAGAACATCGACAAGGTCATCCGTATTGACCAGTCTCCCATCGGACGTACGCCGCGCTCGAATCCGGCAACCTACACCGGGGTGTTTGCGCAGATTCGCGATCTCTACGCCATGTTGCCGGAATCACGCGAGCGTGGCTACAAGCCGGGACGGTTCTCTTTCAATGTTTCCGGCGGACGGTGCGAAGCCTGTCAGGGGGAAGGACAGCGGCGGATCGAGATGAATTTTTTGCCGGATGTGTATGTCCTGTGCGAAGTTTGTGGCGGCAAACGCTACAACCACGAAACTCTGGCGGTGAAATATAAGGGACAGTCGATTGCTGATTTGCTGGAAATGCCGGTTTCAGACTCGTTGCCCATTCTGGAGAATATCCCGCAGGTCCGGCAGAAGCTGCAGACCCTGGTGGACGTGGGGCTGGGGTACATCCATCTGGGACAGTCGGCCGTGACCCTTTCCGGCGGGGAGGCCCAGCGCATCAAGCTGGCGCGCGAGTTGAGCAAGCGGCAGACTGGGAAGACCATGTATATGCTGGACGAGCCGACGACAGGTCTGCATTTTGATGATGTGAAGAAATTGCTCGAGGTGCTGCACCGGCTGACCGACCTGGGAAATACAGTTATGATCATCGAGCACAACCTGGATGTGATCCGCAACGCCGACTGGATTATTGATTTAGGTCCGGAAGGCGGTGAAGAAGGCGGGCGCATCGTGGCGCAGGGCACGCCTGAGCAGGTGGCGCGCAATAAAAAGTCGTACACCGGGCAGGCGCTGGCAGGATATTTTTCCAACGGTCTGCGGGAAAAAAGCTCGATTGCTTAGTGCATTGCTGTGTCGGGCGGGTCCGCCGCGATTGCAGTTGATTGCGATTTTTTGAATTTGACGTGCCGGCGCAGTATGCAAGCGGTAGCTGAGTCACGTAATAAAAGCCAAAGGTGGCGGGCCAGAGTGTCTGCCCCACATTTGCCCAGAAATGTCTTCGCCAGACCATCTTGTTCCCGAAATGCAGGTCGAGCCGCCGGTTGAGCCGGCGCCGGCCGCCGCCCCAGTGACGATCAATCCGGGGGCCGAGAATCCGCCCTGGAGCGGGATTGACCTCCTGATCGTGGGGCTGGTGCTGGTGGTGTCCCTGTTTTTGTTCAGCTCGATATTTTTTGTCGTTATTCTGCATAGTTCCCTGTCCCAGGGCATTTCCGCCGCCGAGTTAGGCAAAAATCCCGGGCCGCTGGTGATTGTCCCGAGCATGACGCTGGCGTATCTCGCCATGCTGATGGCTATGTATGGGGTGGTGACGCGTCACCGGCAACTTCCTTTCTGGCAGACGGTGGGGTGGCACTGGCCGGGAAATCTGGGCTGGGCGGGTTTCATGGTGGGAGGGGCGGTGCTGGCCGTCGGGCTGGGCGAACTTTCGCGGCTCTTGCCAATTCCGAAATCGTTGCCCATGGATCAGTTTTTCCAGAACCGGCAAGGCGCGTACCTGATGATGATTTTCGGGGTCGCGATCGCCCCCTTGGCCGAGGAAATGTTTTTCCGCGGATTCCTGTATCCGGTGCTGGACCGGTGGCTGGAGACACTGTTCATGTCGCCGCGGCAGGTTCGCCGAGGTTGCATGTATATGCTGATTATGGCCGGTTGGGGATATGTTGAGCATCGGCTTCCTCTGGCGTGGTCGGTCTTGGTGGCGGTGGTGGTTTTCCTGACGGTCGGAGTGCTGGTTGTGGCGCGCACTGCGAGGTCGGGAGAAAGGCCGTCGGGCCTGATGTTGCTCCCGGCGTCTGCGATTGTGGCCTGGGGGCTGGCATCGGGACCGATTTCCGATCATGCCTTCGGATTCGCCACCACGGCCCTTCTGGTTCTGGCCGTACTGCTCGGCCTATTTAGCATGGCCCCTATGCGGGACGCTACCGTCGCCGGAAGGTGCGGCAGGTTCCTGGCCGTGCTGGCAACGAGCTTCGCGTTTGCCATGGTGCATAGCGAACAGCTGGGCCGAGCCTGGGGGCCGCTGCTGGTGCTGTTTGTGGTGGGCCTGGTCCTGACCATCACGCGCGTGGTGACCCGTTCGGTGACGCCCGGACTTCTGATTCATGTGGGCTATAACCTTATGCTGTTCAGCGTACTTTATTTGGGGACCGATCATTTCCGCCATCTGGAACGCATGACTCAGCAGTAGCTTTTATGGAGCGTGGTATCGTAGGTTTTCATGTCCTCCGCACGTCAGGATCTGCTGCGTCTGCTGGCTTCCAAATCCTTCCGGCTGGGGGAATTCAAGCTCTCGTCCGGAGGGATGAGCGACTACTACATCGACTGCCGCACCACGACTCTGGCAGCCAAGGGTGCGTGCCTGACCGGGCAGGTGGTGCTTGAGGAGATTCGGGCTCGCGGCTGGAAGCCCAAGGCGATCGGCGGCCTGACCCTGGGCGCCGATCCGATTGTGGTGGCGGTTTCGGTGGCCAGCAGCGATGTGGACGGATTTCTGGTGCGCAAAGCCGAGAAACAGCACGGCACCGGACGGCGAATCGAGGGCTTCCAGGAAAAAGGCGCGCGGGTGGTGATTGTGGATGATGTCTGCACCACGGGAGCCTCGACGGTGCAAGCGATAGAGGCGGCGCGGGAATTCGGCTTTCAGGTCGTAGGCGTGCTGTGCCTGGTGGAACGTGAGGAGGCCGGAGGGCGTCCCAACGTGGAGAAAGCGGCCGCGCCGGCCCCGTTTGTTTCCGTGTTTACCGCCGGCGATGTCCGGCGCGAGCATCTGCTGCAAAACGACGAGACCTCCCCGGGAATGCCTGCGGCGGGCTCGGGCTGCGAGATTTGCGGCAAGACAGCGGTGGTGCATAACCCGCGTATTCGCTGCGAGGCGCATAAAAACTGAAATCGTCGTTGGTCGTTGGTCCTTGGTCGTTGGCCATTTGCTGCAGGCGATATTTACGAACTTACGGGGCTGAAGTCCGGCCCCTAGTTTCTGATCGCCGCAGCACCGACGGCCGACGCCAACGACCAACGACCAAAGGCCAAAGGCCAACGACCAACGACCAACGACTGTTCCTATGATTCAAACTCTCGAGTGGACCGACTCCGGCGTGCGCTTCATTGACCAGACCAAGCTGCCGACCGAAGAAACCTACGTTACCTGCAAGACGTACACCCAGGTTGCGGACGTAATCCGCAACATGGTGGTGCGGGGCGCGCCCGCCATTGGCGTGGCCGCGGCCATGGGGATCGCGCTGGGGGTAAAGAGTTCCAAGGCTGCAAATGGCGGCGATCTGAAGCACGAGTTCGACCAGATTTGTGACGTCATCGGTAAGACCCGGCCGACCGCGGTAAATCTTTTCTGGGCGATCAAGCGCATGCGCGACAAGTTCGAAATGTTGCGGGTGCGGCCCCTGGCACAGATCAAGCAAGCGCTGGTTGAAGAAGCCCAGCGTATGCACGCGGAGGACATCGCAGCCAACCGGGCCATGGGCAGGCACGGCGCGACTTTGATGCCGGCCAGCGGTGGCGTGCTTACCCATTGCAATGCTGGGGCCTTGGCCACCTGCGGATATGGCACGGCGCTGGGCGTGATCCGTGCCGCCGTCGAACAGGGGAAAACCATCCACGTCTATGCCGATGAAACCCGTCCCTTCCTGCAGGGTTCGCGATTGACAGCGTGGGAGCTGATGAAGGATGGCATTCCGACAACCGTGATTTCCGACAACATGGCCGGCGCCATGATGAATCAGGGGAAGATCAACGCCATCGTGGTGGGCGCCGACCGCATTGCCGCCAACGGCGATGTGGCCAACAAGATTGGGACTTATTCGGTGGCGGTGCTGGCGAAGGAACACGACATCCCGTTTTATGTGGCCGCGCCGTTGTCGACCGTGGATTTCGACACACCCGAGGGCAGCGGAATTCCCATCGAGCAGCGCGACGGCAGGGAAGTCACACACATCGCGGGCCGGCAGATGGTACCGGACGGGGTAGAAGTAGAGAATCCGGCGTTTGATGTCACGCCGGCGAAGTACGTTACTGCGATCGTAACCGAGCGCGGCATCGCGCGTGCGCCGTATCGAGAGTCTCTGCGCAGGCTTGCACCAGAGGCGCCGGCGACAGCGACGGACTGAAGGGCGTAAGAGGTCTAAACTCGGTTCCATCCCGGACCACGTTTCGAGGGAGAGAAACCGATTTGAAGAAAAAGCCCAGTTATCAGTTTCAGGTTGTCAGTTCCCAGTTCATGACCGGAACTTTTCGGGTTCTTTCCTCGTAACAACTCCTGGGAGATATGGCTATGTTAGCTTTCCTTCTCTGGTGCCTTTTGTTTGTGCTGTGCTGGCCGCTGGCGCTGCTGGCGCTGGTGCTCTACCCGTTTGTGTGGGTCCTGCTGCTGCCGTTTCGGCTGGTCGGGATAGCAGTCCATGGGGCGTTGGCGCTGGTTTGGGCAGTGGTCATGCTTCCGGCACGGATGCTGAGTGCGCCGTTCCGGATCTGAGACGGGTTGTCACTCCGCCGGTCCCTGTATTCCTGCTTTCACGGCTTTCAAGTCCAGATTGCGGACCAGTCGCAGCAGAGAATTGGGGTGCATCCCCAGCGCCTTGGCGGCTTCTATGTAATTGCCATTCGCTTGTTGCAGGGCTTGCAGAATCAGTTGCTTCTTGGTCTCTTTGATACTGCCGTAGTATTTGTCGGTTGGCGCCGCGGTTGTGGAGCCGGCTTCGAGCATCGCTTCGGGCAGATCATCGGGGAGAATGGAATCGGTCGAGCCCAGGACCAACGCGCGTTCCAGCGCGTTCTCCAGTTCACGGACATTGCCCGGCCAGTCGTAGTGCATGAGGCAGGCCAGGGCTTCGGGTGAAACGGGCCTGCTCCGCGTTCTGCACTTGCGGCTGGCCTTGGCGATGAAATGGTCGGCCAACACCGGTATGTCTTCGCGCCGCTCGCGCAGTGGGGGCATGTCGAGGGCGACTACGTTCAACCGGTAATACAGGTCGTTGCGGAAAGTGCCGGCCTTGACGGCTTCGGTCAAGCTTCGATTGGTGGCGGCAACCAGGCGGATGTTCAGTTGAATAGGGCGGGTGCCACCCAGGCGCTCGAATTCCCGCTCCTGCAGGACCCGTAGCAGCTTGGCTTGCAATCCGGGCGCAAGTTCGCCGACCTCGTCCAGAAACAGGGTCCCGCCTTCGGCCACTTCCACCTTGCCCTTTTTCTGCGCTGCGGCACCGGTGAAGGCGCCCTTTTCGTGGCCAAACAGTTCGCTCTCCAGCAGGGTCTCGGCAATGGCAGCGCAGTTGATGGCCACAAAGGGCCGCTCCGCGCGGGAACTGTTGCGATGGAGTGCGTGGGCCACCAACTCCTTCCCCGTGCCGCTCTCTCCCTGAATCAGTACGGTGGAATCCGTAGGCGCGACCCGGCGGATGAATTCGAACACTTTGAGCATAGCGGGACTGCCCCCGACCATATTGTGTTCGACATCGATTTCAGCGCGGAGTTCCTGGTTTTCCTGGCGCAACTTCTCCCAGTGACGCACGTTGTCAAAGGCCAGGCTGGCGATGCCCGCAACTGCGGTCATGACCTGCAGGTGGTCTTCGTCAAACTCGGTGTTGGGGCTGATGCTGTCCAGGTAGAGGGCGCCCAGAACTCTGCTGGCGACCCGCAGCGGAACACAAAGCAGAGAGGTGATTTTCAATTCGGATAGCGTCTTCACCTGGCGCAGGGCCTCATTGCTCAGTACGTCTCTCACCATGAGGCCGACGCGCTCGCGCAAGACACGCTGCACTACGGTGCGACTGACCCTGACGGGATGGCCGGGGCCGCGAATCCGGTCCCAGGCAGCGGTCGAAGTGAACTCCTCGGGACGGTCGCAGAGCAGGACGGCGCCGCGGTCGGCCGGGACCACGTCGAAGATGAAGCCCAGGAGTTGCCATTGCAGCGAATCCTGGTCGCGAATGCCGCCGATTCCGGTGGCGATCTTCAACAATGAGTTCAGGTCACGCGCCCGACGGGCGGTGGGAGGCAGAATGGCGACCACCTTGTCGGGTTGCAGGTAGAGCGAGTCCTCCGCTCGAAGCAGAAGGGGAGAACCCTCAAGGGCCGCCGTGTCCAGGAACTCAACCGGATTTCTCTCGGAATGCACTCCATCTTCTCGGAGCAGGAAGATGAGGACCGAATCACCGATATAAATCTGGTCGCCTTGTCGTATGTGCTGCTGCTGCTCCACAGGCACACCGTTGACCAGCGTGCCGTTGCGGCTCTTAAGATCACGAATCGAGAACTCCTCGCCCTCGGAAAGCACCAGGCAGTGCCGCCGCGACAGGGCGGGATCGGCGGCCCAAATGTGGTTGGACGAGTCCCTGCCGATAAACACTTCACCCGCGGGCAGAGAGAAGACGGTGCCTTTCAAAGGTCCGCCAATACCCACCAGCCTGGGATTCGTTTCCGGCATCCTCGTTGCTGTTTAGCATAATCGGCCCGGGATGTACACGCCGCGCGAAAATTAACCCAAGGGATGGGCGCCGCTAACCGTTCGGTTAGCGGAGGGCCACGGCGGTGCCGATTGAAAATTCGACCCATGCCGAGGACCCGTCTGCAACATCAGGGTAATCAGCGACTTGGGACCAGTATTCGAACGGGGCGCGGGCCCTCCAGGATCTGGCACACCGCTTGCAATCAGGCATTGCGGCAATGGTTTTCAATCCGCTGCCAAAGGATCGGAGACGGCCGGTAGCGAAACAAGGCAGTACGGCGGCAAAGACAGGCTGATCCTGCGTGGTTTCACCGTCTCAAACGCGAGGAGGATCTATGAAAAACCCACTGTTTGCTCTTATCGGCCTGGGCCTGCTGCTGGCAACCGCTTCTGCGTACGCCCAGACCGGCGTGGTGAAGGCGAATGTTCCGTTCAACTTCATCGTAAACAAAACCGAACTTCCCGCTGGGGAATATATGGTCCAGAACCTTGGTCTTGCTGGAAGCGCGATAACCATCCAGAGCACTGACCGGAAGGTCGTCAAGGTAATTGTGCCCAATGCGTGCGAATCGTTGACCGCGCCCATGGGCAGCAAACTGGTTTTCCACCGCTACGGCGCCCAGTATTTTCTGTCCCAGATATGGACGGAAGGAAACAGCCGGGGCAAGGAACTGCCGAGGAGCGGTCGTGAAAAAGAAGTCGCCATGGATTACCCGGCCCAAGAGGTTGTCGTAGTCGCGGCACTACGCTAGATGCGCCCTTCGGGGGAAGACGCAGCCTGTGCGTGGTGAAGCATGAAAAGGGGCGCATCCGGCGCCCCTTTTTTACTTTCCGCCGGCTTCGCGGAACTTGCCGCATCGGGGCCAGCGGCAACTCCGAAGCAACTGGCGAGCCGGAGCCGCGCCTGCTACCATCGCACCAAGATGGCCGGTTCCAAGCGTAAGAAAGTCAAAATCGAAACCAAGAAAGGCCGCAGAAAAAGCGACCGGGCAGCCATGCGCCCGCCCGGCGAGGTCGTCATTATCACCGGCATGAGCGGGTCGGGCAAGGCGTCCGTGCTCAAGGCGTTTGAGGACCTGGGCTATTACTGCGTGGACAACCTGCCGGTCGAGTTGATACCGCGTTTTGCGGAGTTGGTGGGCGAGTCCTCCGAGATCCGCCGCACCGCCCTGGTGGTGGATGTTCGTGAAGGCACGCAACTGGAGTCGCTTCCGGCCATTGTGAACTCGGTCAAGCGCATGCTGCCGACGAAGGTGATTTTCCTCGAGGCCGCGGAGTCGATCCTCCTGCGGCGTTTCAGCGAAACCCGCCGGCCGCATCCGCTGGGGACAAGTACGACGGTGAAGTCGTCGCTGGCCACCGAACGCCGGCACCTCCGTTATATCCGGGCCATGGCGGACCTGGTGATCGATACTTCCCGGTTCAATGTGCATGAACTCCGGGCCTACATCACCGAGCGCTTTCACAAGCGCGAGTCAAGCAAGAACATCCTGGTGTCCTGCGTCAGTTTCGGATTCAAACATGGAGTGCCTGAGGACACCGATCTGCTCTTCGATGTTCGCTTCCTGCCCAATCCGCACTTCCTGCCCGAGTTCCGCCCGCTCACCGGGCGGGACCCAAAAGTGGCGAAATACATCCGTTCGTTTCCGCAGAGCAGGGAATTTATTCGACGAATTTCGGAGTTGCTGATATACCTGCTGCCGCATTACATCCGTGAAGGCAAAAGCTACCTGACTATTTCCTTCGGCTGTACCGGCGGCCAGCATCGCTCGGTGATGATCTCTGAAGATGTCGGCAAGCGTTTGCGCCAGGCCGGATATCGGGTGAAGGTGGTGCATCGCGACAGTCCGGGGTAGCAGTCGTCGGTCGTCCGTCGTCAGCAGGGTCAAAACCTTCAACCGCGAAGCGGCAACGACGTTGGGCTGATGACCGACGACTGACAACTGACGACTGAAGTAGAATAGCGACTTGCGATCTATGTCGATTTCATCAGGCGCGGGCCATGACCGGCGGCGCATCGGGAGCCCTGGATGCGGCAACTGACCCGCCTTCTGCGGTATGTCCTTCCGTTCGGGCTGCAGTTGGTGCCGGGTGTGTTGCTACTCGCTGCGGTCGGGTTCCTGGAGGCCTTTCGCCTCGTTCTGGTCAAGCCAATCTTCGACCGCGTTCTGAACCCCTCATCGGGATCTGACAACATTCAACTCTTCACGATTCCTGGCAGCGGCCACGTGGTCTACCTGCAGCAGTTCGTTCCCACGCATTTTCATAATGCCTGGACCATTGTGGCGTACGCGCTGGTTGCGTCCACCGTTCTGAAAGGCATTTTCGATTATGCCGGCACGTATCTGGTGAACCACGCCGGTTTCGGAATGATCACCGACCTGCGCAATGATCTGTACAACTCGGTGCTGCGGCGCTCCGCTGCCTTCTTTCAGAAGCACACGACCGGCACGCTCATCTCAACCATCATTAACGACATCGAGCGAGTGCAGTACGCCATGTCGAGCGTGCTGGCGGAGTTCCTGCAGCAGTTCTTTACTTTCCTGTTCACCGCTGTCGCGGTGGTGATTTTGGGGCGGAAGCTCGCCTGGGTGCTGCTCTTGTTTATCCCTTTCATCATCTACTCGGCGGTAAAGATCGGACGCCGCGTAAGGCACACCACGCGGCGCGGACAGGACAACCTGGCTGATATTCAGAACATTCTGCAAGAAACCATCGCTGGCAACCGGATCGTGAAGGCATTCAGCATGGAATCCTGGGAAATCGCACGCTTCGCCAGCGCGGCCCAGCGGCTGTTCCGCGCCAATCTGCGCTCGGTGGCGGCGGCGGCGATCAGCTCTCCCCTGATGGATATTTTTGGGGCCATTGCCATTGCCCTGCTCTTGTTGTTGGGTCGCGCTAAGATTGCGCACAGCGAATTTACCCTGGGAACATTCGGCGCCTTCATCGCCGCGGTATTCAGTTTGTACAATCCGGTGCGGAAGTTCGCGGTTTTCAACAATAACTTCCAGCAGGCCTTGGGCGCGTCCTCGGAAATCTTCAAGTTCATGGACACAAAAGACGACGTCCGGGAAAAGCCGGGCGCCAAGCCGATACCGCCATTCACCAAAAGTGTCCGCCTGGAAAATGTGTGCTTCTCCTATGCAACTGACGGCAACGAGGCCCGAGAGATTTTGTGCGACATCAATCTGGAAGTACGGGCAGGGGAAGTGGTGGCCGTAGTAGGATCGAGCGGCGCGGGCAAGAGTACGCTGGTGCACCTGATCCCGCGTTTTTTTGATGTCACGGCTGGGCGCCTGCTGATTGACGGGCGCGACGTGCGCGATACCACGCTGGCGTCGCTGCGCTCGCAAATTGGCGTGGTCACGCAGGAGACCGTGCTTTTCAACGACACTCTGCGCAACAACATTGCATACGGGCAGCCCTCTATTTCGCAAAAGCAGGTGGAAGCCGCGGCCCGGGCTGCTTTGGCCCACGACTTCATTATGGAATTGCCGGCTGGTTACGACACCATGATCGGAGAGCGCGGCGTACGGCTCTCGGGAGGCGAACGGCAACGTATCGCGATTGCTCGCGCCCTGCTGAAGAATGCGCCGATTCTGATCCTGGACGAGGCCACCTCGGCGCTGGATAGCGAGTCGGAAGCCCTGGTGCAATCGGCCCTCCAGAACCTTATGGTCGGACGGACCGTGTTTGTGATCGCGCATCGGCTTTCCACGGTTCGCCGCGCCGACCGGATCGTGGTGCTGGAAAATGGAACCATCGAGGACATCGGGCCGCACGAGGAGCTCATGCAGAAGCCAGGTACCTACCGGCGGCTGTATGATCTTCAGTTCGTAGAAGGGGAGCAGTCGAAAGCGAATGCGATCCGCTAGTTGAAGCTTGTCCCGGGCGAAGTCGAGGGGATGTCCAAGCGGCCTCGCCGGCGCCGCACGGCGATCATGTTCAGAAACGAATGGCTATTCGCTCCATGACCGGGTTCGCGCAGGTGAAGGGACAGGTGACGGATCCCCTGAGTCATCTGCCGGGCAAAAGCCAGATCGGTTTCAATTTGTCGTTGAAGTCGGTAAACCATCGTTTTCTTGATGTGCACTTCCGCATGCCGTCGGACAGCGATTCGCTGGAGATGAAATTGCGCCGAGTGCTCAAGGAAAAAATGGCCCGGGGCCACGTGGAGCTGACCCTCAATCTGGAACGCGGGGGAGGCGAGAGCTTCGCGCTCAACCATCAGATCGTAGGGGGCTATATTCAGGCATTTCGCACGGCAGCCGCCGAGTTTGGCCTGGCCGCCGAGCCGGATTTGAACGCGGTCCTGCGCCTGCCCGGCGCGTTGGACGCTGCCGCCCTTCCCGCCGATGGCGCGCTCGAAGCGTCGGTGCTGGCCAAAGTGCAAGAGCTGCTCGATCACCTGAACCAGATGCGCGAAGAAGAAGGACGCGGCATTGAACGGGAACTGCGGCAGCGCATGGCCCGCGTGCGGGAGGCCGGCGAGGGAGTGGAGAAACATCGCCAGTCGGTGCTGCAGATCTACGTGGCCAAGCTGAAGACACGTATGCAGGAACTGATTGGCAGCCAGGTAGATCCTGAACGTTTGTTGCAAGAGGCGGCACTGCTGGTGGACCGCAGCGATATCCAGGAGGAACTGGTCCGGCTGGATACCCACGTAAAGCACTTTCTCGGCTTGCTGGAGGAAGGCGGCGAAGTGGGCAAGAAGCTCGATTTTCTGCTGCAGGAAATGAATCGCGAGGCCAACACTCTGCTCTCGAAGACCTCCGGCTTGGCGGGCGATGCGCTGAACATCACCGAGATGGGACTGGCGATCAAGACAGAACTCGAGAAAGCTCGGGAACAGGTGCAAAACATCGAATGAGTGGCGTGTATATCATTTCAGCCCCGTCCGGTTCGGGAAAATCCACGCTGGTGGACCGGGTGCGGCAAATTGTGCCCGGACTGAAATTTTCCATCTCGTACACCACCCGGGCGCACCGCGGAGACGAGCAGAACGGCCGGGAATATTTTTTCGTCTCGCGCGCGGAGTTTGAGGAAATGATCCGCAAGGATGAATTTCTCGAGTATGCCGACGTGTTTGGCAACTACTACGGCACGGCGCGCCGCTTTCTGCGCGAGGCCCAAGACGAGGGGAAGGACCTGTTGCTGGATATCGACGTCCAGGGCGCGGCGCAGATCAAGAGCAAGATTCCGGAGGCGGTCAGCATCTTCGTTTTGCCGCCCAACCGGCAGGAACTGGAGAAGCGGCTGCGCAGGCGCAGTCTGGACGCGGAAGACGTGATTCAGCGCCGTTTGGTCACGGCCTCTCGGGAGATTGAGAAATACGACAAATACGACTATATTTTGGTTAACGATCGCCTGGAAGAATCTATCGACGCGCTGAAGTCGATTCTGCTCGTGAATCGGCTGCGGCGATCAGGAGTTTCAGGGCAGGAACAGCGATCCGCTGACGATACCAACCTGATGGCCAAGGCAGAACGCTGCCGCTTGATCAACGTGCGTGAGCGGTTGCAGCCGATTCTGGCTTCGTTCGAGAAGGCAGCGGCACCAGGCAGGTTCTAGCGGCGGGGGAGAACACGATGAAGTTGATGGATGGGTTCGACAGCAACTATCGGTACATCCTGGTGGCCGCGCGGCGTGCGCGGCAATTGCAGGGTGGTGCGCCTCCGGTCATCGAAACGCCTTCCCGCAAGCCTTGCCGGATTGCGCAGGATGAGATCAAGGCGGGCAAGGTGAAGTGGGTGATCCCCGAGATGCCACGCTCCGCGGCGGAGGTTGCCAGCGAGATGCTGGAGAAGGCGATTGCCAAGGACGTGTGAACTACGGATTGTAGATTTCAGATTTTTGATTTCAGATCTGTGACCTCGGGCAGCTGCGTTGTAGGAAGGTCAATCTGAAATCCTCAATCTGCAATCTGCAATTGATGGGTATCCCATGAAAGTCGCGCTTGGCGTCAGCGGTGGCATCGCAGCCTATAAGGCGGCGGAGGTCGTCCGCCTGTTGCAGGGCCGCGGGATCCGGGTACAAGTGGTCATGACCCAGGGCGCGCAGCAATTCGTCCGCCCGCTGACCTTTGCCGCGCTCTCCGGCGAAAAGGTCATCACCGACATCTTTGCCGCCGGTGGCGATGAAAACGCTCAGCCCAACATCGACTCCGCCATCGAGCACATCGCGGTGGCGCAATCGATTGATGCGCTTCTGGTCGTGCCTGCCACCGCTGACATTCTCGCCAAATTCGCGCAGGGCATTGCCAACGATTTCCTGACTACTCTGTATCTGGCCACGACCGCTCCCGTGGTGGTCGCTCCCGCCATGAACGTCAACATGTGGAGCCATCCCGCGACCCAGGCGAATCTGGAACTCTTGCGCCGGCGTGGCGTGCGGATTGTCGAACCGGGCGAGGGCTATCTGGCCTGTGGTATGACGGGTCCGGGGCGGTTGGCCGAAAACGATCTGATTCTTGCAGCCGCGATGGAAGCCTTGGGAGCTTCGCAGGAACTGGCCGGCGAAACGGTGCTGATCACGGCCGGTCCCACCCGCGAAAAGATTGACCCGGTGCGCTATCTCACCAACCGCTCCAGCGGCCGCATGGGATACGCGCTGGCCGAAGCCGCCTTGCGGCGCGGAGCCCGAGTGCTGCTGGTGAGCGGCCCTACCGCGCTGGTGCCCCCGGGCGGCGCCGAAGTCACTGCGGTCGAGTCCGCCGAGCAGATGCGCCAGGCGGTGCTGAAACTGCTGCCTGAAACGACCATCGTGATCAAGACCGCGGCCGTGGCCGATTATCGTCCCAAGCGCGCGGCCGAGCAGAAAATCAAGCGCAAGGGCGCAATGTCGCTGGAGCTGGAACCGACAACCGACATTCTGGCGGAGCTGTCCCGCAGCAAGAGCTCGCAAATCATCATCGGTTTTGCCGCCGAAACCGAAAACGTGCTGGAAAACGCGCGCAAGAAACTGATGTCGAAGTCGCTCGACGCCATTGTGGTGAATGATGTGTCGCACGAGGGCGTGGGCTTTGATTCCGACCGCAATGCAGTCACCATCATCACCCACAGCGAGGTGATCGAAGTACCTGAAACCACCAAGTGGGAAGTCGCTCAGCGCGTGCTCGACCAGGTAGTTCGCCTGCGCAAGGTGCTACAGGCCAAGTAGCACATGAGACAAGTAGCATCCACCAGCCACGTGGAGACGGCTGCCCTCAGCCTTCGGGCCGAGCGACGCTCGGCTAGTATGGATTGCAACCGAAGCAAGAAGTCCTTCACATGCCCCCGACCCTTGACCCTCAGCTGCGACGCGCCCTGACCGAACGCATCCGCTACTACAATGAACTCGGCATCTATGATTTCTACCGGCGCGAGACCGCTGTCCAAATTCAACCAGAAGAGCGAGACCCCTTGCCCAGAGCCAAAGCCGCAGTCGTAACTCACACGGAAGAGTTGGTCGAATTTTCCGTCCCGCCCGAGTCTGCTCTTGCCAACCCTGCCCAGGGACTGCGCGCCATCCGCGAAGACCTCGGCGATTGTACCCGCTGTCGCCTGGCCAAGCAGGGACGCAAGCAGATCGTCTTCGGCGTGGGCAATCCGCGGGCCGAGTTGATGTTCATCGGCGAAGCGCCCGGCGCCGACGAAGACCAGAAAGGCGAGCCTTTCGTGGGCCGCGCTGGACAGTTGCTCAACAACATGATCAAGGCCATGGGCCTGCGACGCGAAGATGTGTATATCGCGAACATCATCAAGTGCCGGCCGCCGGGGAACCGCACTCCGGAGCGCGACGAGTGCGAAACCTGTTCGCCGTTTCTCATGCGGCAGATTGCCACCATCAAGCCCAAGGCGCTGGTGGCCCTGGGCGCGGTCGCGGCCAAGACGCTGCTGGCGATCAACGCGCCCATGTCCGAGCTGCGTGGCAAGTGGTACGACTTCCGCGGGACCAAGCTGGCCGTCACTTACCATCCTGCGTTCCTGTTGCGCGATCCCCGGCAGAAGAAAGAAGCCTGGAAAGATTTGCAGATGGTGATGAAAGACCTGGGGCTGGTGGCTCCTCCCAAAAGCCCGGAGTAGACTGCCAACGATTCCTCACTGCAGCACGAGCGAGGACGCTCGCGCCTACATTTACCATGCCTGAATTCTGCGATGTAGCTCTGCCGGTGCCGCTCGACATCGTCTTTACCTACGCCGTTCCCGAAGGGATGGAGCCGGTCGTGGGTGGACGTGTGCTCGTGCCTTTTCGCCAGCAGCGCATGTCGGGAATCGTCACCGCCCTGCACGGCTCCGAGCCGGAAGTTAAGACCAAGAATGTCATCCGCGTGCTTGATGCCGCACCGGTGCTTGATCCGCAACTGATCCGCCTGGGCCAGTGGATTGCCGACTACTATCTCGCTCCTCTCGGTGAAGTCTTCCGAACCATGCTGCCACTGGGCGCGGAATTCAAGAAGGCAATCGGCTACCGCATCACGGAAGAAGGGCGCCTGGCGCTGCATTTGGCCGGCATCTCGGGGTCGTCCGCGCGTTCCCAGAGAACTCCCGAAGATCAACTGGCTGAGTTTCGCGTGCTCGACTGCCTGGCGGAACGCGAGATGACGCGGGCAGGAAGCTTGCGGGCCGCGACCCGGGTGTCCAGGCCGGTGCTCGCTGGAATGGTGCGGAAGAAGTGGATCATCCGGGAAGATTTGTCCGAGGCGCGCCAGTCCGCCCGCACGGTCAGATTCGCGGTATTGAGGAATGTCGAAGGCAAGCTCAACTCCAATCAGCAAACCCTGGTCGACACTTTGGCCGGAGCCGGAGGGAAGGTACAGGTCGATGCTCTGCGGTCCTTGGGGGTCCCACGGACAACCCTGGGCACGCTGGCGAAGCGCGGCATTGTAGAAATTGTCGATGAGCCGGCTGAGTTCACGGTATCGGTGCTGAAGGCCCGTCCCAGCCTGTTTGATTCGCAGTTCAACCCGGCGCAGCAGGCGGCGCTCAAGTTTATCCAGCAGGGTGTAAACGCGCGCAAGTTTTCCGGCATGCTGCTGCACGGCGTCACCGGATCGGGCAAGACTGCCATCTATCTTTCCGCCATGCGGGCAGTGCTCGAGACGGGACGCTCGGCGATTCTCCTGGTTCCCGAGATTGGGCTGACTCCGGCGGTGGCCGCCGACCTGCATCAGTTGTTCGGAGAGAAAGTTGCCATTCTGCATTCAGGACTTTCCGACAAGGAGCGAGCCGAGCAGTGGCACCGCATCAAGGATGGAGACGCCCGCATGGTGGTGGGCACGCGTTCGGCGGTGTTCGCTCCGGTCACCGATCTGGCGCTGGTGATCGTGGACGAGGAACAAGACCCCTCTTATAAGCAGGAGGAGATGCCGCGCTATCACGCCCGCGATGTCGCCGTGATGCGGGCCAAGATGGCAAACGCCGCGGTAGTGCTCGGTTCCGCCACGCCGTCGCTGGAGTCCTACTTCAATGCAAGAAAAGGCAAGTACACGTTGCTCGAATTGCCCGACCGGGTGGAGCAGCGGCCGCTGCCCGAAGTCGAAATTATCGACATGCGGCGGGAATTTCAGGAAACCGGAAGCGAGCAGGTGATATCGCGCAAATTGGCCGAAGAGATAAAAGACCGGCTCGAGCGCAAAGAGCAGGTCATGGTGCTGCTGAACCGCCGAGGATATTCGCCCGTCGTACTATGCCGCGCCTGCGGCAAAACGCTGGAGTGCAAGAACTGCGCCATCGCGATGACCCACCACAAGCGCTCCCGCCGAATGGAGTGCCACTATTGCGGCTACACCGCGCCAGTGCCCAGGGCGTGTGTGCATTGCGGCAGCGAGTATGTCTATTTCCTCGGTACGGGCTCCGAGAAGCTGGAGGAATTGCTGCACGGAATGTTTCCGCAGGCGCGTATTGGCAGATTAGATCGCGATACGGTGCGCGGCCGCGAGGATTTCGAACTCGCGCTGAACGCTCTCGACGAGGGCGAGTTGGATCTGCTGGTGGGTACCCAGATGATCGCCAAGGGCCACGACATTCACGGGGTCACGCTAGTGGGCGTGGTGGGGGCCGACATGGCACTGGGGTTCCCCGATTTTCGAGCGGCAGAGCGCACGTTTCAATTGCTCACCCAGGTGGAGGGCCGGGCCGGGCGCGGACAGACTCCGGGTAAAGTCGTTTTGCAAACTTATTTTCCTGATCATTATGCGGTGCAGTATGCGGCGCGGCACGACTTTGCCGGTTTCTACGAAAAGGAACTGCGGTTTCGCAGCTGGATGCACTACCCGCCTTACAGCGCACTCGCCAACGTGCTGGTGCGGAGCGACAAGCTGGATGAAGCATTGCGCTGGTCGGGAATCCTGGGAAAGTGGTTCGAGAAAACGCGCCACGAGGGGATTCGGGTACTCGGTCCCGCGGCCGCGCCGATTGTACGTTTGAAGCGCGATTACCGTTATCATTTCGTGGTGAAATCCGCCAGCCGGCAGAAACTGAACGCACTGCTCAGAACGATGCTGGGGTATGCGGCACAGCAGAAAATTCCACGTTCGCAGGTGATCGTGGATGTTGACGCAGTGTGGCTGATGTAAAGTAGCGCCGCGCCGTCCCCGCCCGCCGCCGGGGGCAAGGCTTGTCCTTAGCGAAGTCGAAGGAATGCCGGCGCTACAATCCCTTCTGGCGTAAGAATTCCCTCGCTACTTCCTTTACGGCGCGATGCTTACCGTCCAGCGCGTAGTTGAGACGGCGCATGTCATCATCGGAAATCTTTCCCGCGAGTTCGTCTAGCGCTTTTCCTACCTCCGGATGGCGCGCCAGCATCTCTTGCCGAATGATCGGTACAGCTTCGTAAGGCGGGAAGTAGTGGCGATCATCTTCCAGAACGAACAGGTCCAGCGCGGGGATCAATCCATCGGTGGTATTGCCTGCGGCGAGGTCCACCTGCTTGTCTTTGAGAGCGCGGGCCAGCAGGCCCAGGTCCATGATGCGCGGGGGTTCGGCGAAGCGCAGGCCGTAGGTTGTGGCCAGGCCCTTGTAACCGTCGGGACGTTCCATGAACTCGTAGCCGAAGCCGGCGCGCCATTGTGGCGTGTAGGCGGCGGCCTGAGAGATGGTCTTCAGGCCGAGGCGGCGGGCGTCCTCGCCGCGGATCTCAATGGCGAAGGTGTCATCGAATCCGAAAGTCTGACCAACGACGAGATTGAAACGCTTGGCGTATTCCGCCTTGACCTGGTTGTACACCTGTTGGGGATTGCTGGAGGGTTGCTGTTTCAATATCGCGGTCAGGGCGGTGCCGGTGTATTCGGGATAGATATCGATGCGGCCGCCGAGAATAGCCTGATGGCAGATGTAGGTCCCGGCCAGGTAGAAGCGGCGTTCGACCGGAAGATGAGTCTTGTTTTCGATTTGCTGGGCGATGATTTCACCGAGGACGAGTTGTTCGGTGAAATTCTTGGAGCCAATGACAATGCGGTCGGCGCGCGGCGGGCCGCACGAGGCCAGGAGAAGCAATGCGAGTAGAGCGCCGACGAGTCTTTGTATCGCAATGAGTTTCGAGATCAACATGGTTTGGGCGGCCAGAGCCGGAAATCGGCGAAATGAAGTTTCTTTCGCCCCGCCGGGGCTTGACTCGGCCTTTCACTTTACCCACGGCTTGCGCCGTGGGCTGCATTCTTGCGCCGCTACGCGGCTCATCCGTCATCACGCCCGAAGAACTGGAACACGGTCTAGCGCGGAGTCAGGCGCTTCTCCAGCCAGCCTAGGCTCGTGTCCGCGAGTATGGCCAGAGCCGCGGCGGGAATCGCGCCCGCCAGAATAACCTGATTATTGACCATGGCCAGGCCCCGAAAAATGTATTCGCCGAGGCCGCCCGCGCCGATGGCGGCGGCAATGGTGGCGACGCCGACGGAGAGCACGGTAGCGACCCGGATGCCCGCGATGATTACGCTCAGCGCCAACGGAAATTCCACTTGCCAGAGCAGTTGGCGATCCGTCATGCCCATGCCGCGTCCGGCCTCGACCACCGCGGGGTCGACACCCCTGATGCCGGTGTAAGTATTCCGAATGAGGGGCAAAAGCGCGTACAGGGTAAGCGCCAGAATCGCGAGGCGGTCGGCGCGGGCGCCGATCCAGGGCGCGGGCAGAAGAAATCCGAACAGGGCCAGGCTGGGAATGGTCTGAATGATGTTTGCGCCCCCCAGCACGGGTTTGCTCAATGCCGGCCAGCGCGTGATCATGATGCCGAGAGGGATTCCGATGAGTACCGCCAGGGCGATGGAAGCTCCCACCAGCCAGAGGTGTTCGGCGGTGAGCTCTAGAACCTCGGTGTGGTTCTGTTGGATGAATTGCAGGACATTCATGATTGACCTCGGTGAATCTGTCCGTGTGGCGAGCGTGGTGGGAAAGCGCTTGATTCCAATTTACGAGGGAAGGATGCCCTCGGGACAGGCGGCGGGACGCCGGCGCTACTTGGATCATCCATGGCGGCCCCCCTGCGGAGCGATTTCGGTCTTGAAGGCGTCCACGTAGGCGGCGACCATGGGGTCGGTGGAATGCAGAAAATCGTCGGGCGTGAGCGTGACCACCAGTTGGCCAGACTCCATTAGCGCGACGCGGGTACCGAGCAACAGAGCCTCCCGCAAATCATGGGTGACGAAGACCACCGTTTTTCCCAGGCGTTGTTGCAGGGCCAGGAATTCGCGCTGCAGTTCGGCGCGGGTGATGGGGTCGAGCGCTCCGAAAGGCTCGTCCATGAGGAGAAACGACGGGTCGGCGGCCAGGGCCCGGGCCACGCCGACTCTCTGCCGCTGTCCGCCCGACAATTCACGCGGGTACCGCGCTGCCAGTTGGGGCTCAAGGCCCACCAGTTGAAGCAGCTCCGTGACCCGGTGCTGAATGCGATCGGCAGTCCATCCCTCGATCTGCGGCACCACTCCGATGTTGCGGGCAACGGTGAAATGGGGGAACAGTCCCACTTCCTGAATGACGTATCCGATCATGCGGCGCAGGCGAATTACATCCCATTCGTGCAGGGAGCGGCCATCTACGTAAATCGCGCCGGCGCTCTGCGTGAGCAGACGATTGATGAGTTTCAAAGTGGTGGTCTTGCCGGACCCGCTGCGGCCCAGGAGCACCAGGGTTTCGCCGCGCCGGACTTCCAGGTTGAGATCGCGAAGCAGGGTGGTCCCGCTATTCAGGCGGTAGCCGACGTTGCGGAATTCGATGGCCGGGCCGGCTTGTGGAGAACTGTTCATTCTGTTTTCCCGTTGCCATCTGAATTCGCTTCTGTGAGGGCGAGATGTCCTCACCACAACCGGCTGAGCCTGCCCTGAGCGCAGTCGAACGGCCGGCGCTACGAAACTTCGTATGCTTTTTCTGGCAGGCCGGTAATACGAATGCCGGAGTGGCCTTTGTGGCGAATATTCAGGCCGATCAGGAGCGCGGTGATCTGTTCCAGGATGCGCGCATTTTCCAGTTTGCCGCCGTCGATGGCGCGGACGCCGGGAATTTTTGCCGCCAGCGTTCTTACTGTTTTCGAGGCGTCGGCGTCGTCGCTGCAGACAATGACGTCGCAGTCGATGGCGGCATCGCCATTCAGGATTTCAGCGGAAGTGTTATGGAACGCGGCGACCACCGACACTCCCGGAGGCACGAGTTCCGCGGTTTGCTGTGCGACGGAGCCTTCCCAGAGGCCGAGGGTGCGGGTGGCGCGGCCACCCACGCTGGCTGCAAGGGGCACAGTGGTGTCAACCACGATGCTGCCCTCCGGGATCGCCGGCTTGATTTGCTTGAGTAGGGCGCAGTGGCCTTCAAACGGGATGGTCAGCACC
>JBOGLD010000055.1:0-3219 GCA_050745885.1 Terriglobales bacterium | reverse complement strand
ACTGAACGCGCCGAATGCCGGGCAATTACCGAAGAAGGCGCGCAAGGCAATCCTGCATGGCGTGGCCGCCCTCAAATCGGGAGATTATAAGGAAGCCGAAAAACACCTGGACGCGGCGCGCAGGCTGGCCCCCAACAGCGGGGACGTAAATTTCCTGTCAGGCTATCTGGCTTTTCAGCAGAAGCACTACGATGTGGCGAAGGGCTACCTGCATACGGCTTCCAAACTTGATCCCCACAATTTACAGGCGTTCACTCTGCTCGGGCGAATATGCCTGCAACAGGAAGATTACCAGGCGGGCCTGACGGCTCTGAACCAAGCGGTTGCCATCAATCCTCGGGATTGGCTGGCGCACGATCTCCTGGCGGAAACGTATCTGAAGCAGCACCAATTCGAGAAGGCACGGGAGCAGGCTCAGGCCGCGATCGAATGCAACAAAGTGGCGAGCAGCGGGTCCCAGCTGGTGCTGGGTGAGGCACTTGCCAATCTGGGCCACACCGCGGAAGCGGTCGAGGCGCTCAAGACTTTCCTGCGGCAAGCGCCGGACAGCCCGGCGGCGGCACAGGTGCGCGACCTCATCTCCGAGGTGGAACGCATGCCGGTTGCCGCGGTGAAGGGCGCGGCGCCGGTGACCGGCCCCGACCCGCGGCTGGCGGGCGCAGAACTCCGGTTTCATGCCATGAACTGGCAGCCACCGGGCATTGACGATGCCAAGCCCGAAGTGGCGGCCGGTGTTGCCTGCCCGACAGAGAAGGTGGTTGAGATGGCAGGCCAACGGGTGAAAGAGCTGGCTGACGACGTGGCGCGATTTGCCGCCATCGAAGATTTGCTTCACGAAAGGCTCGACGAGACCGGGTTTCCCACCACGAAGGAAACCCGCAAATTCAATTACGTCGCGTCCATCTCGGAATCTACGCCCGGTTTTTTGGAGGTCAACGAATACCGCAGCGAGCGTACCGGCCTGGACGATCTTCCCGACCACATTGCCAGCAACGGGTTTGTTTCTCTGGCGCTGGTTTTTCATCCCGACATGCGCGACAATTTCGAGATGATTTGCGAGGGGCTGGGGGACTGGCACGGACAGGCGACCTGGCTGGTGCATTTCAAGCAGCGCGCCGATCGTCCTGATCATTTTCACAGCTATGTGGTGAACGGCACCACGTACCCGGTTGCTTTGAAAGGACGCGCCTGGATCAAGGCAGACAAGTTTCAAATTGTTCACATGGAATCGGAGCTGGTAGCCCCGGCTCCGGCCATCCAGCTCTTGGCCGAGCATCAGATCGTCGATTACGGGCCGGTCCCGTTCGGAAAGCAGAATGAGGAGCTCTGGCTTCCCCACAGCGCAGAACTTTATTTCAATTTCCGAAACCGGCGCTATTTCCGCCGCCACAGTTTCGATCACTTCATGTTGTTTTCGGTTGATTCAGCCGAAAAACGTAACGAGCCCAAAGAGCCGCCGCAACCTGCCGCCACAAATTCCAACTGAGTCCAAAAGATCCTGGGTCGGCGCTGGCCGGCGGCTAGACACGGATCATCTGCACTACGTTCTTCAGCCCGATCGCTGAAGCCGCCGCCAGCACCGGTGCGGTCACAGCCAGGATCCAGAGCAAAGCCCGAGACTTGGGTACCCAGGGCAGCAGCGCGGCAATGGCGAGGGGGATTATCGGTATGGCGAAACGGGGAAAAGTTCCGCGCGCCCAGTAGGGAGCGTTGTAGGAAAAAATCGCCAACGTATAAAACGCGGCGAAGAAGACTTCAACCGGACAACGCCGAACATACTCCCGAGCAGGCCTGGTCAGCATCGCTGCAACTCCCAACAGCACAAAAACCATCCACCCGAAACTGAGGACCAGGCTGGTCCAGGGGGCGGGGTAGAGGAGCGTGCCTTTGATGATGGCGTAAAAAGGAAACCCGAACAGAGCCGGACCCCTTGAGGTGGCGTCCTGATAGCTGTGCACCGTGGCCAGGGGATCGCCGAAGTATTTCCAAAGCGGCAGGGCATAGAGAATCCCGATCACCAAACCAACCAGCGTGGCCAATGCCGCCTTCTGGTATTCCCGCCGGCGCAGCAGGATCAGCCCGATTCCGAGCAGCGCAAAAAAGGCCAGAGGCCGCACGGTGGTACTGAGCGCAGCGAGCAGGGCGGCGAGGCTCCAGCGCTCGTGCCTGACCGCGAGAAAGGCGCCGAACAGGAGCGCCACGAACAGGGGTTCGGAGCCTCCCAGGAAAGAGCGCTGCATCCAGTCGAAGTTCAGTACGGCAAACAAGCCGGCGACCCAGCCGCCCCACAGGCGGTAGGCCAACGCGGTGCTGGCAAAAAACGAAGTTGCGGAAACCAGCAGAAGCGAGGTGAGCTCGGAAACTCCGGTCAGCCGGGAAACGGCAGCCATGGCGTAAGGCAAGCCCCAAAAATGCTTGACCATCAGCCCATGAAAGTCCCAGTGCTGGATGGCGGCGCCAATATAGATATATCCCGGGCTGTCCCCGAAATTCGCCACCAGTCCGGGATAGTTGGTAAGGCGGCTGACAGTGGCCACAAAAGTCAGGCAGACGAGACCGGCGATCAAAAGGACTTCGCGCTGGGACGGTTCTCCCGCAGAATTCGCCATGGGGGAAGCCAGAGAAATAGGCGGGGCGGTGGACAAGAAGGGATCCTTGATCGGGAATGCAACTCTATCAGGTCGTCAGAATCGACGACAGATGGTAGCACGGCGGTTAATTGCTTCGACGGAGACGGCTTTCGACTGCAACTTCGGAATCCGTCCCCGGGGGCCAACCCACCTTCTATCAGACTCTAGACCTGCGGCTGCTCCAGGCTTGCGCTTTTTGCAAGGGTGGGGATCACGGATGTTGACGCCAAGGCCTTGTTGGGGGTGCGGGACGCGACGGGTTCGAGGGTCAAGATGGCCGCGTCCGAGCCCGTCGAAAACCGCGACGGGTGGGGCAGCCTCAACCGGGGAGCCCGTGTGATGAAGGGTGGGCCAGGTCTGCCTATTCGTGTTGAGCCTTCAACGTTACATCAAACAGGGGCTGGGCCTCGGCATCACGATCACCTCGCAATATTTGTCGTAATCCGCTGAACCACGCCGGAGGGGTTTTGAGTGGCATTCACAGTACGTACATCCGAAGCATCCACCAGACTAGGAATATCGCGACGATGCCCCCCGCGACGTGAACTACCCAGTCGCCAGCTGTTTTCGGCTTCCCAAAATTGAACAT
>JBOGLD010000054.1:0-2598 GCA_050745885.1 Terriglobales bacterium | reverse complement strand
GCGCCACGAACAGCGCCGCACGAGCGGGACGCTCGCGCCTACATTGCGTGGGCCCTAGGCTGCGCCCTTGGCAACGCTTTTCAGGTAGGCCAGCACTTCTGCCGAATGACCTTCCGGCTTTACTTTGTGGAAGATGTGCTTGATCCTGCCGTCCGGGCCGATGATGAAAGTGGTGCGGGCAACCCCCATCACCTTCTTGCCGTACATGTTCTTTTCCTTGATTACCTCATACGCATTGCACACCTTCTTATCGGCGTCGCCCAGCAGGGTGAAGGGCAGTTCGTACTTTTCCTCGAATTTCTTCTGCGCTTTCGGGGTATCGGGCGAGATACCCAGCAGCACGGCGCCGGTATTCTGCATCTTTCTATAGGAGTCGCGGAACTCGCAGGCCTCGATGGTGCAGCCGGGAGTGTCGGCTCGAGGATAGAAGTAGAGCACGATATACTTTCCGCGAAAATCCTTGAGCGAAACTGTTTCCCCATTCTGGTCAGGCAAAGTAAAGTCAGGGGCTTTATCATTGATATCGATAGCCATGGCAGTGTCTCCTGGTCCTACAGAACTTCGTTCGGCGAAGCTTGGTTCCACCAAGTTATATCGCACCCTGCGCCGGGCCGTCATCCTGGCGGGTTTGGCCCTGGCGTTTGCCCCCACCCTCCCGGCCCAGTCCTCGGCCGGTAGGAAGGCCATGAAGGGGCCGCGCGCCCTGGCCCTGGTGGAGTTGGCCCCCAACGGCAAGGCGCACTTGATTCCCATTACCATCCTTTACAACGGCGAATTTTACGATGCCACCGCGTACAAAGCTTCTCCCGTGCCCATGGCGCTCGAAAGTGGCACGGTGTATGAAGGCGAGCGCGCCGGCGTCTCCCAGGGCCTGTTTACGGTCACCAGCGCCCTGCAAGGCAACAACACATGGATCGGAAACGGAACCTGGCAATCGGACAGCGCCATCGCGGCTGCGAAAGCGGCGGCAGCCAAGAGGAGGGCTGCCATGTCGAAGCCTGCTCCTGAGCCGGTTGAAGGTCCGCCGGTATTAAGGCGAGCCAGCCCGAAACAGGCCAAACCTCCCCAGGATTCCGCAGCCCCTGCGCCAGCGGGAAACGGGCCTGCCTCCGTTCCTCCTGCCGCAACCCCGTCTGCCACAAGCCCGTCTGCTTCCGCGCCTGCGCCATCGGTTCCGGCGGCTGAAGAGGATCCAGATCGTCCGGTCCTGAAGCGGCCCGCTCCCGCCGTGCAGGCGGCTTCCGCGCCCCCGCCATCAGTTCCAACAGCCGAAGAAGATCCAGATCGCCCCATCCTGAAGCGTGGCGCTCCGACCCCGGCTGAGTTGAAAAAGCAAAGCTCCGCGGTCCCGACGCCCGCCGCGAAAGACGCGCACAAGACGCCGGCCCCGGCGCACGCGGCGTCGGGTTCGGTGCAACTTATTCCCGCCATTTCGGACGCCGCCGGTCCTGAACCTCGTCCCTATGCCTACAGCCTCAAGCCCGACGAAGAGCAGAAGCTGCGCAAGAGAGTCCTGGCCCTGGCTGCGGACGCAGTGCGCGCGTGGGCGGCGCAGCCGGAATCAGTCGGAGCGCAGCCGCCAGCCCATAGTTCCCGGCCAGAAAGAAAGTCGCAGCCGCCTCAACCAAGTTTCGAGGAGGTTCGGCTGCACGCGTTCGATCTCTCCAACAGCAACGAGCCGGTGGTGGTGCTGACCGCGAAGGCGCGGCTGCCGGTTCGGCCGAACACCACCTCCGACTTGCAATACATCATCACGCTGGTGGCGCGCGAGGACATCTATGGCGACCTGCACAAAGTGTTCGCCAGCGTGACCGACACGCACCATTTCGACGTTTTGTCTCGCCTGGAACTGATCGATGCGGTGGATGCTGATGGCGATGGGCGCGGCGAGCTGCTGTTCCGCCAGGTTTCTGATTCCGGCAGCGCCTTCGTCCTGTATCGGGTCATCGGCGACCAGCTGTGGCCGCTGTTCCAGGGCACGCCGGGCCAGTAACGGGGGACGGGCGTTCTCACCCGTCTATTTCTGGGTAATCACCAGTTCGCCGTTCTCAACTTTCATGCCGCCTACATTGTCCGGCAGCTTCAGGCGGTCGCGCTGTTCGCTGAGTTTCTTCTGCAGGGCGTCATTCACTAGGGCGACAGGAACGTTCAGATCGCCCACCTTGAACTCGGTCGGATCGAAGGTTGCGTAACCGTCCTTGGACCCGAGATGCCCTGCGAGGGTGACCCACACATCCTTGCCCGCAATCTGGGTAAGAAACTGGCCATGGGCGACATCGCCGTCGAAACTGACCTGGTAGTCTTTGACGTCGGGTTGCCCCGGCGCCAGCGCCGCATCTGGCGAGGAGAGCCCCGAGATCGCCTGCGAAGCCGCTGCGAGCGGAATCTGCCCGGCCGCCTGCGCCAGGGCCGCGCTTACCTCGTTAGAATTGAGGTGGACCTCAGCTGGAGGTTGACCCGGGTCCTTGGGCTGGTCCAACTGCTGCACCTTTTGCTGAAAGGACTGCGCGTTGACCGCGGCGGTCGCCGCAGGCTGCGGTTGCGCCACCGGCGCAGGCTTCTTCAGGACCAGTATCAGGGCGATCATTGAGGTGACCA
>JBOGLD010000053.1:0-12190 GCA_050745885.1 Terriglobales bacterium | reverse complement strand
CGCTGGATGCGCTGCTGGTGGCGCGCAATCTGGAACGCGTGGCCGACCACGCCACAAATATTGCGGAAGACGTGATCTTTTGGGTGCGTGGGGCCGACGTCCGGCACAATGTCGCACCAGAACAGTCTGAACATCAGGAAGTTACGGATACTCATTAGAGTATAGGATTTGCCGGCTTCCGCACTCCTTGCGTCCTTTGCGGTAAAGCATTTGAGCTTGTCCGAATCATTCAAAAAACCTTTACCGCAAAGGACGCAAAGATGACCGCAAAGGACGCCAAATAACACTGCGCTGTTGAACTGTCACGGCAAACCGGACACTGCGGGTTTCTTCCTCAACCTTTCCTTTTGAGCGCGCCAGTGCTACAAGTTCTTCATTCATTTTCAGGAGGAATCTTGAAGCGCATCCCCGGAGCTATTTTCCTGATTGCCGTTTTTCTGGCGCCCCTTTCCGCCCAGGACTCTGCCCAACCTCGTCAAACTCCGCTGCCCACCAGCAAGGTGCTGAACACGCCTTCGCCCGGCCGGCTGGGGGCGGTGAACAGTTTTCCCGCAACCATCGCAGTCAGCCCCGACGGTCATTATGCCGCTTTGTTGAACGACGGCTACGGCACCCAACAAACGCAGGCGCATCAGTCGATCACCCTTCTTGATCTGACTACGAACCGGCTGAGTGATTTTCCAGACGCCCGCCTGTCCGATACCGCGCACCAAAGCTACTTCCTCGGTCTCGCCTTCAGTTCCGACGGCGGCCATCTTTACGCTTCGATGGGCTCCATTACCGACCCCACCGGCGCCCGGGCGAACAACACCGGTAATGGCATCGCGGTGTACAGGGTGAAAAGTGGCAAAGTAGTTCCAGAACGCTTTCTGAAGATCGCCCCCCAGAAAACTGCCGCGGGCAGGAAGATCGCGTTCGGAGTTCGCAAAACCTCAGCCGGGACAGCGATCCCTTACCCCGCCGGGCTGGCCGTGATTTCGGGCAAGGGCGGCGACAAATTGCTGGTTGCCAATAATCTCTCCGACAATGCCGTATTGCTCGACTCCGCCAAGGGAAACGTGCTGCAACAGTTCGACCTGAGCACGCACGAAGTGATTCCTTCGTCATTTCCCTATACCGTGGCTGCCACCCGCGATGGGCGGCGCGCCTGGTGCAGTCTGTGGAATTCCTCGCGCGTGGCGGAACTGGACCTGGAGCATGGAACCGTCACGCGCTGGATTCCGTTGCTGGAGTCCAAGAACCCTATCGCGCCCGGCTCTCACCCCACCGCTCTTCTGCTTAGCCCGGACGAGAAATGGCTCTATGTCGCGCTGTCCAATGCCGACGCGGTGGCAGTGATCGACAGCGCTGCCGGAGTCGTGACCCATCTATCCTCCACCAACCTGGCGGGGCAGGAGCACGCCGGAACTTATCCCAGCGCTCTGGCCCTGTCGCCGGACGGCACGCGCCTGTTTGTGGCCGATGCTTCGTTGAATGCGGTTGCGGTGTTCGACACCGCGGTCCTGGCAAAGCCGGGTATTTCGTTTCCTTTGCCGCAAGAAGCTCTGGGGTTCATCCCGACCGACTGGTATCCCAGCGCCCTTGCAACGCACGGCGACGATCTCCTCATTGCCACCGCCAAGGGAGAAAGCACCGGCCCCAACGGCGGCATCAGCCAGATTAAGAACGAGCGCCGTCACCGCGAGCATCCCTACATTCCCACCTTGATGTACGGCTCGCTCTCCCGCTTGAACTTTCGCGATGTCGAGAAACGCCTGCCGGAGCTGACGCAGCGAGTCGAGGAAAGCAATCTCTTCCTCTCCGACCCCGGGAAGATCAGGTTTCGGACCGGCTCAAACCCCATTCATCATGTGATTTACATCCTCAAGGAGAATCGCACCTACGACCAGATCTTCGGCGACTTGAACGTTAACGGCCGGAAAGTGGGCAACGGCGATCAATCGCTGACCATGTACGGCGAGGATGTCACACCCAACCTGCACAAGCTGGCCCTGCAGTTCGGGGTGCTGGACAATTTTTACGACAGCGGCGAGGTCTCCGGGGACGGGCACAATTGGTCGAACGCAGCCATTACCAGCGACTATAACGAGAAAACCTGGCAGATCGCCTATCGCGGCCAGGAGCGGATTTACGACTACCAGGGCACGGTCGCCGACGAGTTTCCCCTGGATCTGGGGGAACCCGATGTGGACGCCCCCGGTACCGGCTACCTTTGGGACAATCTTGCCGGCCATGGCTTAACCTACCGCGACTACGGCGAGTACATCGCGGGATTGTGGTGCAAGGCAGCCCGGCCGCGCGGCGCTTCGCCCAAGGAAGGCACTGCTTCTCCGTTCGGCGCAGAGTGCGATCGAGCGGTCGTCCGCCAAGGCGAGCCGCTGCCGCCGGAAGTGGGCCAGCCCCACGGTTCGGCCAGCCCCTGGCCCTGGCCGGTGCCGCTCTTGAGGCACATGAAGGCGACGAAAGCCGCCCTGCGCGACCATTTCGATCCGCTCTATCCCGATTTCAATACCGAATATCCCGACCAGCTTCGCGCCGATCTTTTCCTCAACGAGTTTGGGGATTTCGTGCGGGCGCACCGGGAAGGCAAAGGAACCGAGCTTCCGGCGTTTGTGCTTCTCTATTTGCCGGACGATCACACCCATGGCACAACGCCGGGCAAACCCCGCCCCGCCGCCTCGGTCGCGGACAACGATCTGGCGGTCGGGCGCGTGGTCGAAGCGGTCTCGCACAGTCCCTACTGGGAGGACACGGCTATTTTCATCATTGAAGACGACGCCCAGGATGGCGCCGACCACGTAGACGCGCACCGCTCGATCGCGTTAGAGATCAGCAAGTATTCGCCGGGCACGCCGGAAAAGCCCTTTTTGGACAGCCGGTTCTACACCACGGTCAACATGATGCACACCATGGAGACACTGCTCGGCCTGCCGCCCATGAACCAGAACGACGCCTACGCGCCGGTCATGGCTCCCTTGTTTTCAGGGACCGGCGATCAACCGTCCTTTACGGCGGACTGGAGCAATCGGGACAACGGTCTGATTTACCAAACCAATCCCTCCAGGGGCCAGGGCGCGGCGGAGTCGGCAAGGATGGACTTCACCCGTCCGGATGCGGTCAATACTGCAGTGCTGAACCAGATTCTCTGGCGCGACCGCAAGGGGAGCACGCCCATGCCGGCGCCGAAGCACAGCGTATTCCCGCAGAAGCCAGGGCGGGATGACGATTGAGTCGGCGCCCGTCCCTCAGGCGGGCATCTCGATCCCTGTGATCTATTTGGCTGCCGTTTTCCCTGCCTCCACATCGGCGAACGAGAATGCCAGCGAGACGTTGGCATAGTCCTTCCCGGCGACCTCTACGTAGGGATACACAAAGTAGTTGAGGGGCGGACCGTCCTGGGCCGGACTCAGGCGCAGATCACGCCCCATGGTGAACTGCACCCGGTTCACGTCGTGCGCTCCGAAGAAGTAGTCCCGCTTTTCCTGGTGCTTCCACGCCTCCGAGATGTCCACTGGGACCCAGCCGTGTTGCGGTTCGAAGAAATCGGACCAGCAGTGGTAGCCCGCGATTTCCCCGGAATGCTTGTCCGCCGGCAAGGGAAATCCAATTTCAAAACGCGCCGGAATCCCCTGGGAGCGAGCCATGGCGATGAATAGCGAATGGAAGTCGGTGCAATTGCCCTTCTTGGCATCGCAGGCATAGAGGACATCGCCGTGCCCCCAGCCCGTGCCCGTCTTGTCGTAACGCATGGTAGTCAAAACATAGTCGTAGATGGCCCGGGCCTTGTCGAGCGGCGTGGTCTTGCCCTGCGTCACGTTTAGAGCAAGCTGAGCGGGCAGCCCGGTCACGGGCACCAGCCTGTCCGGCTGGAGGTATTGCTTACGATCGCCCTCCTTAAGCTGAGCTTCCTCCAGACGTGGCCTGGCTACCCCCAGGGTCAGCCGCTCGTGTCGCACCACGTCGTAGATGACCTCGAAATGCAACTCGGGCGATTGCGCCTTGGCGCTTTCAGCGTAGTACATCTGGTTGCCGAATCGCGACTCGTGAGTCTTCTTCAATTTCAAATCGCCGGTCGCGGAAATCACTTTTACTTCCTGAAAATCATCCGAGTGCGCCGCCGGAATCCACACGCGCACCCGCTCACCAGCAGGAATGTTTTTGACCGTGAAGCCATAGTGGAAGGTGAAGTGTCGAGAGTCCTGTGCCGAGGCCAGCGACACGGTAGCCAGCAGCAGTAGCAGCCATAGCTTTCGCATGTGGAGATCCTTTCAAGTTTCCAGGTGTAAGGCTGAGTAATCGGGAAACGACGCACGGGCGTTTTAGGAGGAGCAGGGTCAAGTAAATCCGCGCCGCGGGGATCTCATGGGAAGACCACTATTCTAGTTGAAAACAGTCTGTGGAGATCATGGCAGCGGCTCCGGGCGCCCTGCGTGCTCCCGCCCGAGCACGGAGGACGGCGACTCCAACCGGTAGCGTCCTCGGTTAGAATCTCTGAGTGGCCCCTGCCATTCAATGCCGCGACCTGCGCAAGACCTACGATGGCAAGGTGGAAGCCGTCCGCGGGTTGAGTCTCAAGATTGAGGCGGGCGAGTGTTTCGGCCTGCTGGGGCCCAACGGAGCGGGGAAGACCACCACCATTGAAATCCTGGAAGGCCTGCTCGCGCCTACTTCCGGGCAGGTGACGATTCTGGGCCAGACCTGGAAGGAACACGCGCGTGAGTTGCGGGAACTGATGGGCATCTCGCTACAGGAAACCCGGCTGTCAGAGAAGCTGACCGTGCTCGAAACCATCAAGCTGTTTGCCGGCTTTTATCGCCAGCCGCGGCGCCCGGTCGAGGTGCTGGAGCAGATGCAACTCGGCGAAAAAGCCGATGCCTGGGTGGGTAAGCTCTCGGGCGGTCAGAGGCAGCGGCTGGCCGTGGCGACCGCGCTGGTGGGTAATCCAAAAATTCTTTTTCTGGACGAGCCCACGACCGGACTCGATCCCCAAAGCCGCCGCCAGCTCTGGGAGACGATTCGGAGTTTCCAGCAGGCGGGAGGCACGGTGCTGCTCACCACCCACTACATGGATGAAGCCGAGCGCCTGTGTGATCGTCTGGCCATCATCGATCACGGGCAGGTGATTGCCGAAGGAACGCCGGCTGATTTGATCGAACGCCTGGGCGGGCACCACATGGTGGAATTTCAGGTCGGTGGTAACCGAAACGGCGATGCCGCTGACGTCTGGCGGGCGCTTCCCGGCGTCGAGTCGGTCCGGCACGACAACGGCCTGGTCTGTCTGAATGTGCACGAGCCTCACCTGACCATTCCGGCGTTACTGGATGCGGTTGAAAGGGAGGGCGGCCATCTTTTGCACCTCACCACCCGCCAGGCCAGTTTGGAAGATGTATTTGTTCGTCTAACCGGCCGCCATTTGATGGAAGATTGCTGGCCGGCAAGGATCACGCAGGGGCGGGCGCCTGCATCCGCCGGAGTCGACCAAAGCTCGCAGGTTTTGCCAGGGGACAGGAGGCCGAGCCGTGACCGTCGCGCAACAAACTCCGCCAACTCAGGTTCCGCCGGTTCCCTCAGGCATGCCTCCTCGCAACGGGCGCTGGTCTGGTTTCCGTCATCTATTGACGGCGCGCCTGCTGGAACTCAAACGCGAGCCCGAGGTCATCTTCTGGGTCTTCGGGTTTCCTTTGCTGCTCGCTCTGGGTCTGGGCATCGCCTTCCGCAACAAGCCGGCCGATGTTACCCCGGTTGCAATTGTTGCTGGTCCCGGCGCTGACGAGGCCCTCAGCCTCCTGCAGCGTTCGCCGCAGCGTTCTTCGATTCGCGCCGCCGTGGTCCCGGAATCACTGGCGCTGCAGGGATTCCGCCTGGGAAAATACGACCTGGTAATCGTTCCGGACGGCAAGAACGGCTTTCAGTATCGCTATGATCCGGCGCGGCCCGAGAGTGTGCTTTCCCGGGCAGAAGTGGACGATTCTCTGCAGACCGCGGCCGGGCGCAAGAATCCGGTGCCGACTTCCGCCGTGACCTCCAGCGAGCCCGGATCGCGTTATATCGACTTCCTGATTCCGGGCCTGCTGGGAATGAACCTGATGAACTCCGGCATGTGGGGCATTGGATTTGCATTGGTAGACATGCGCCAGCGCAAGCTGCTCAAACGCTTTGTGGGCACTCCCATGCGCCGCAGCGATTTTCTGTTGGCTCTGACCAGCAGCCGGCTGGTGCTCATGGTGATTGAGCTCGCGCTCCTGCTTGGTTTTGGGGTGCTGGTTTTTCACATGCGGGTGCTGGGGTCCCTGCTCACCATTTTGCTGCTGTCCACGATTGGCGCCGTGTCGTTCGGGGGGCTGGGATTGCTGACCGCCAGCCGCGCGCAGAAACTTGAAAGCGTCAGCGGGCTGATGAACCTGGTGATGATGCCGATGTGGATTTTTTCCGGCGTATTTTTTTCCGCGGAACGATTCCCGGCCGTGCTGCAGCCCATTATCAAATTGCTGCCCCTGACCGCGCTGAACGATGCCTTGCGGGCCACGATTCTGCAGGGCGCGTCCCTGGCAGCCCAGTCAGGGCGTCTGCTGGTTCTGCTGTTGTGGGGCGGGATCTCGTTCGCGCTGGCTCTTCGCTGGTTCCGTTGGACCTGATAAACCCGTTAAAATCAGCGAATTCGCAGCTCCAATGTGGGTGCCGGTGGGACTTGACCGGGTGTATAATCGGACACAGTGCTCACCAAATTGCACGTCGCTGCGGCCGTAGGATTACTGCTGGTTCTGCTGGCCATTTTTGTTTGCCCAGCGGTGGACTTGCCTGCGACTGCGCTGCGCTCCCAGCAAGCGTCCATGGTGCTGCTTTTGACCATGGCCCTCTGTGCCCGTTGCCAACAGATGCGCGCCTGGGTAGCTCCGGTGCCGCAGACTTCCACCTACAATCTGGCGAGATCGGCGTCCGTTTCTACCCCTTCGTCCCTGACCGGAGTTCTGCTCTGTTGAGCTGAACTTACGCGCTCCATAGGCGGGGCCATACTCACCCGGTTAGTTCGCGGCTGGGTTTGGCGGTCACACTTCCATTCCTGCAACCGGGGGTGACATGAAGGCAGTCGAGCAACCGATCGCTTACGGTCCGTTCCTGGAACAACTGCGTTCCGCTCCCGCCCGCGTTCTTTTACTCGACTACGATGGGACCCTGGCTCCGTTTTGCGTGGACCGCAACCTGGCCGTGCCCTATCCCGAGGTGCCGCCCTTAATCGGCCGCATCATGAGCCAGGGGACGCGCGTCGTGCTGATCAGCGGCCGTCCGGTGCGCGAAGTGCTGGCCCTCAGCGGGATCACTCCGCCCCCGGAAATCTGGGGAAGCCACGGCCTGGAGCGGCTGATGGCCGATGGCCGATACGAATTGAGGTCGGTGCCGGATCACAAGGACTACCTGGTGGCAGCCGTGGCCATACTTCGTGACGCCGGACTGGAGAGTCAGGCGGAAGTCAAACCCGGCGGAGTAGCGGTGCACTGGCGAGGCCTGAGCCGGGTCAAGGCGGAAAAATTGGCGCGCGAGGTCCCTCAGCTATGGAAGCCGTTGCTGGATCGAGCGCCCCTAAGGTTGCTCGAGTTTGACGGGGGCGTCGAAATTAGAGTGGCCGGTCCAGACAAAGGGGACGCGGTTCGCGCCATCTTAATTGAGTGTCCGGTTGGCGCCGCGGTCGCTTATCTGGGCGACGACCAGACCGACGAAGATGCATTTCAAGCCCTTAAGGGCAACGGGCTCACGGCTCTGGTTCGTCCTCAGTCGCGTCCGACCGCAGCCGATATCTGGCTGCAAGCACCTCACGACCTACTCCAGTTCTTGCGGGAGTGGCTGCGCGCTTCGGGAGGGCAGGGATGACCGAAATGAAGGGACGCGTAATCAACGTTTCAAACCGGCTGCCGATTCTCATCCGAAAATATGCCGGCGGCGCCCGGCTGGAAAGAAGCTCTGGAGGACTGGCCACAGCTCTTGAAGCGGGCTGGCGCGACCAGCCCGGAGTCTGGATCGGCTGGGCCGGCACCGGTCCGGAGGAGCCGATTGAACCGTTCCTGGTCCGGGCCGCGCATCGCCGCTCCTACACGCTCCGGTCGGTGGCGCTCACGGAAGAAGATATCGCCAAGTTCTATTCCGGATTCGCCAATGAAATCATCTGGCCTCTGTTTCACGATATGCCTTCGCGCTGCAATTTCGATCCCGAGTATTGGGCAACCTATCAGCAGGTGAACCGCAAATTTGCCAAGGTGGTGGCGGAAACCGCGCAGATAGACGACTTCGTCTGGGTCCATGACTACCACCTCATGCTGACCGCTTCAGCCCTGAGGCAGGCCGGAGTGCAGGGCTCGCTTGGGTTTTTCCTGCACATCCCATTTCCGTCGCCGGATGTGTTTGAGAAACTGCCCTGGAAAAAGCCCATTCTGAAATCGTTGCTGGAATTCGATGTGATTGGATTCCAGGGCGATCGCGACCGCTCAAATTTCGTGAGCTGTCTCGAACGCCTGCTTCCTGAAGTCACGGTCGAGCGCGGCAGGCCGCATTTCCTGGTGGGTCTGGAAGGGCGGCGATCGGTGGTGGGCAGTTTCCCGATTGGCATCGATTTTGAAGCCTTTGCCTCCGATGCCAGTCGCCCGGAGATCGCAGCCCACGCAGCTGAGCTCAGAAAACGTGTGTCCGATGACGTGCTGGTTCTGGGCGTGGATCGGCTGGATTACACCAAGGGAATCCCGGAGCGGCTTAAATCATTTCGGCTGCTGCTGCGGCGCTATCCGGAGATGCGCGGCCACACCACTTTGGTGCAGGTGGTCGTCCCTAGTCGCGAGGAAATCCCCAATTACAAGCACCTGCGGCGGGAAGTGGAGCTGCTGGTCAGCCAGATCAACGGCGAGTTCACCGAGCCAGGATGGGTGCCGGTTCACTACATCCACCGCAACCTGGGCCGGGATGAGCTTCTCGGCTATTATCGCGCCGCCGACATTGCCCTGGTCACTCCACTGAAAGACGGGATGAATCTGGTCGCCAAGGAATTTTGCGCGGCCCAGATCGACGAGCGCGGAGTCCTTATTGTCAGCGAATTCGCCGGCGCCGGGCCGGAGTTGCGTATCGGGGCCATCGTGGTCAACCCCAACGATTATGCCGAAGTGGCCCAGGCCTTGTACGACGCCGCTCACATGAGCGCGGAAGACAAACGCAGCCGCATGCGCCTTCTGCGTCAAATCGTGAAAGAGCACAACGTGCACCTTTGGATACGTTCTTTTCTACAGGCCATCCCTCCATTCGACGGGACAAAGGTGGGACTGCGCGACGATTCCTGGTTGCAGACTGCCGGGTCGGAAGTTCGGCAAGACAAAACAATGCCAGGTGTGGCCCTGGTGGCTTCAGCTCTGCCCCCGCGCGGCGGTACGCGATATGCGATGGGGAAGGATGCCAAGCTGCGGGTAATAGGCAGCGCCGCGGGTGAAGACTAAGTTCCTTCCGGCCCTTGTGCTGAGAGCTATTGCAGGGGCTTCCCTTTGGTCTCCGGCACCTGCGTCGCCACCAGGCACGCCAGCAGAAATGACACTCCGCACAAATAGAAGGCCCAGCTCAGACCCTTTGCCTGGCCCACGCGCCCGATGACAAACGGTGCAATCGAACTCATGGTGCGCGCGCCGTTGTAGGTGAAGCCGAGAGCGCGCGCCCGGACAGCGGTGGGAAAAATCTCACTGCCGATAATTCCCGAGCCGGAAAAGAAACCCGTGCCGAAAAACGCCAGCACCGTCCCCAGTACCATCAGCGCCCATGGCGTTCTGGCCATGGCGTAAATCGGAACTATAACTGCTGCCATGAACGTATATAAAATGAAGGACTTGCGGCGCCCCAGGTAGTCCGCAACCCAGCCGAAGCTGGCGTATCCGGGAAACATTCCCACCAGGTTCAATACCACGAGCAGCGTGGTAGTTCCCATGATTCCGAAGCCGCGCCCGCCTTGCTCGACCGGCAACGAGAGATAAGGCGGAATCCAGGTGAACAGACCCCACCAGGCGAACATGCCAAAAAAATTCATCAACAGCAGTGCAACCGTCGGCTTCAGATATGGCGGCCTGAAGAGGCCGGAGAATCCCGGCTCCAGCTTCGCCGTCATCGAGACGGAGCTTGTCCCGTCGTGGGGGCTGCCAAGACTTTCGCGCCACATCTCCGACTCGGGGACGCCGCGGCGAATCCACAAGACCACCAGCGCGGGCAGAACGCCGACGAAAAAGGCCATTCGCCAATCCGCATAATGCAGGACGATTCCCACCGCCAGCGCAGCCAAGGCATAGCCGATCGCCCACGAACTCTGGACAATCGAAATGGCTTTGGCCCGCAACTCAGTGGGCCAGGTTTCGGCTACCAGTGTGGCGCCGGTATTCCACTCTCCCCCCATCCCCAACCCGAGGATGAAGCGGAAAACGGCCAGCATCAGGACCGAAGTCGCGAGACCGGAGGCGAAAGAGCAAATCGAGTAAGTAAGAATGCTGAGCATGAGGGCGCGCTTGCGGCCCAACCGATCGGCAATGAATCCAAAAGCGACGCCGCCAATTCCGGATGCCAGCAGGGTCAGGCTATTGAGCAATCCAGCCGTGCCTTTGGACATGCCCAGGTCGCGCATGATATGCGTCAGCACCAGGGCGTAGAGCATGGCGTCGAAGGCATCGAGCATCCAGCCAAGGGCGGCGGCCAGAAGGGTGCGGCGTTGGGCGGAGGTGACTTGGGTGAGAGGGAAGGCCAGGCTGCTTGCCATCGCACGGATTGTTAATGGTCAGCGGGGAATTGGCAATTGAAAATCTGGTAGGGACTTGGGTTGGGCAGGAACCTCCCTCCGTATCCTCTGTGTCGTGTGGTTTTTTTGATTTTTTTCGCACCACGGAGGACACAGAGGACACGGAGAAAAACCTCAATCGCCCTTCAGAAGGCGGAAGTATCTCCGGGCCTTGTGCACGTCACGCGCAATCTGCTCACGGAGCGCATCTACCGAGGGAAATTTGATCTCGTCGCGCAAACGCTGCAGAAAGTAAATCTCCACTTCGGTGTCAGGCGCCAGTTCGATGGGATGGAAGTTCAACAGATGAGTTTCGACCGCGAAGGATTCCGTCCCGAACGTGGGGCGCCCGCCCACGTTGGTAACCGAATCGAAGCACTCCTCGCCCACCCGGGTGCGGGCGATGTAAACCCCGTCTTTGGGCACGAATTCTTCGTAACGGGCCAGGTTGATGGTGGGAACCGTATATTTGGAGCCGTATCCCCGACCTCGGCCGGGAGTCGAGAGCATGCTGAAGGGATGCCCCAGCAGGTGCCGGGCGCGGCTGACCCTGCCTTCACCCAAAAGCCGGCGCACATGGCTGCTGGAGACGGATTCACCTCGCAGTTTCATCTCCGGGTAGACTGTGACCTCGAAGCCCATCTCGCGGCCAAACTCAGCCAGCATGTCCACGTTGCCCGCGGCTTTGTGCCCGAAATGGAAGTTATAGCCTTCATGCAATTCGCGAGCGTGCAGTTGTTTCTTCAGGATCTTTTCCGCAAACTGTCGCGGAGTCATCAAGGAAAGGTCACGTCCGAAGGGCAGGAGCAGCACGGCGTCCAGACCGCTGGCCTCGAGCAGGCGGAGCTTCTCGGGGGTGGGCGTGATCAGCTTGAGGCCGGAATCCGGTTTCAGGATACGAACCGGATGGGGCTCGAACGTGACCGCCATGGCCTTGGCGCCCTGCTGCCTTGCGCGGCCTACGATCTCCTTGAGCACATGGCTGTGGGCGCGGTGGACACCGTCGAAATTCCCGATGCTCACAAGCGTCGGGCCGAAGCTGGCGGGAACATCCTCGAGTTTGTGGAAGATTTGCATCTGGAGCAGCTTCTAGCTCCTAGCTTTTAGCTAAATCCAAAAGCCATGCATCCCGCAACGAGCGCAGGAAGCCTTGGGTACCTTTGCGAACTTTGCGGAATTTCTTTGCGGCCTTTGCGGTTAAAGATTCTCCTTCCTAAATCTCAAACTCCAGTTTCATGCCGTCATACGAGAGTTGGACATGCTGCGGCAGCGACGCGTTCGTCTCGGCGTGCGGCAGGTCGTGGCAAATATGGGTGAAAAATGCGCGCTTTGGTTTCACGCGTTCCACAATACGCAGCGAATTTTCCACGGTCGAATGAGTGGGATGCGGTTTGTGCCGCAGTGCAT
>JBOGLD010000052.1:0-10992 GCA_050745885.1 Terriglobales bacterium | reverse complement strand
GCCGCGAGGGCACGTGGGTGACGGTCAGTTCGCGATGACGGTAGCTGTTCCACCAGTCCATTTCCACGACGTTGTCAAACCCCAGGTCGGAAACCAGGTCGAAAACATGATGCGGCACCACAATCGTAGGCGCTACTCCTTGGCGGCGTTTGGTTTGCTGCACGATGGCGCGCAGCGACGGCCGGTGCAAGTGGTCGAAGTGGGCATGGGTGACCAGCACCAGGTCAATGGCTGGAAGATCGCGCACCTTCAGACCCGGCTGCCGCAGCCGCTTGAGGACGAAGAGCCAACGCGCAAAGTTGGGATCGATCACAATATTCTGATCGCCGACCTGCACGAAAAAACTTGAATGACCGATGAAGGTCACTCCCATCTCGCCGTTGGTCACCAGCTTCGGCTTGTGGGTATGGCCGGTTCGGGGAGTGACTGCGGACCTGCGCACCAGGCTGCCGAACTGACGGGCGCGGCTGCGCAGAGCACGATTCTTCAGGGTATTCTTTAGCATCTGTTCCGAACCGGACCGTCGCCGGATCCGGCCATTATTTCCGCCAGCGTCGCAGCGGCCTTTTCTCGCAGGCTTGGGCCGACCGTCGCTGCATCCGATTCTAAAACAATGCACGCGGGATTGCCTTGACCCTGATTGCTGCCGTCGGTTCTAATCGCTGCTGGGAATTAATCACTTCAGGGGAGACTCAGGATGCGTGTTGCCTTCTTAGGCTTGGGAATTATGGGACAGCCAATGGCGTCCAATCTGGTTAAGGCAGGTCATGAGGTTGCGGTTTGGAGTCGTACTGCAGGTAAGGCGGTAGAAGGCGCGCGCAGCGGGAGTTCACCTGCCGATGCCGCACAGGGCGCGGAAGTGGTGTGGATGTGTGTTTCCGACACCCAGGCGGTGGAGAGCATCCTGTTCGGGCCGCAAGGGGTCGAGGAATCGCTGACCGAAGGCATGACCATTGTTGACTCCAGCACCATTTCTCCTTCAGCGACCCGCAGGTTTGCGGAGCGGGTGGGGACGCGGGGAGTGCGCTATGTGGATGCTCCGATGACCGGTTCGAAAGTGGGCGCGCAAGCCGGGACCCTTATTTTCATCGTAGGCGGAGAGGAAGCCGCGATCGAGTTTCTGAAGCCGCTATTCGCCGCCATGGGCAAGGTATTTTTCCGCCTGGGTGAAACCGGCATGGGACAGTCCGCCAAGCTGGTCATGAACCTGCAAATTGCTCTCATCTACGAAGGCTTCGCCGAAGGCCTCACTCTGGCCACCAAGCTGGGAGTCGATGTCGAGAAACTGATGCCGGTGATTCAGGCATCGATGATTCGTTCCGGCGTGGTGGACTACAAAGCTCCCTTTGTCCTCAAGCGCGACTTCACCCCCAATTTCCCGCTGCGTCTTATGCATAAAGACATCCTGCTTACGCTGGAGGCAGCCAAGGAAGTCCGGGTGAAACTGCCCGCTCTGGAAACGGTGGAAGAAGTCTATGAAATGGCCACCGAAGATGGACATCAGGATCTCGACTATGCCGCCACCCTGACGTTGCTCGAGAAGTGGGCGGGTGTCGAAGTAAAAGGCGTGTCGGCCGGTTGAGAAGGGTGGTGTGGCCGCGGGCGACTCGCCCGCGAACGGCAGTCGACTCGACGAGTCCACGAAGACAGGCTGCAAACGTTCTGAAATGCCCCCACCGTTTCGCGGGCGAGTCGCCCGCGGCCAGCACCACCCCAATCTCTGAAGCGGCCTGGATTAACGGACTAGTACCTCCGTAACACTCCCAACGTCTGCTATTACAGAAGTCTTACACGCGCTCATATTCCTCCCTGCTAACGTAAGTACTGGAAGCTCAATACCGGGTAGAGGAAAAGAACATGGCCATCGACCTCCAAGTCTTGGATCGAAAAGCAGCGGCAGACGACGAAATCAATTGGGTAACCGCGATTTTTATGGGCCTGTTTCACGTGGGCGCCATCGCGGCGTTGTTCTTTTTTACCTGGAAGGCTTTTCTGGTCTCGATGTTTCTGTGGTGGGTTTCAGGAAGCCTGGGCATCGGCATGGGCTACCACCGACTGCTCACCCATCGCGGATATAAGACTCCCAAGTGGGTCGAATACGTTTTGACTACATGTGCGACGCTGGCGCTTGAGGGCGGACCTATTTTCTGGGTCGCCACGCATCGCATCCATCACCAGCACTCCGATCAGGAAGGCGATCCGCACTCGCCCCGCGACGGTAAGTGGTGGGCGCACATGGGTTGGATTCTGACCGGCAAATCGATGCATCACGACACCACGACCTTGGCGCGTTACGTGCCTGATCTCGCCAAGGATAAGTTCCACGTCTGGATCACGAAATACCACTACGTTCCCATGATCGGCCTCGGCGTGGTGTTGTTCGCGATTGGTGGTCTTCCGTTCCTGCTGTGGGGAGTTTTCTTCCGCACCGTGATCGGGCTGCACACGACCTGGCTGGTCAATTCGGCCACGCATAGCTGGGGCTCACGCCGTTTTGTTACTCGCGACCTCTCCACCAACAGCTGGTGGGTGGCCTTGCTTACCTTTGGCGAGGGCTGGCACAACAATCATCACGCGCACCCGGTTTCCGCCCGTCATGGATTGAAATGGTACGAGATTGATTTCAACTGGTATGGCATTTGGGCGCTGACCAAACTAGGGCTGGCCAAACAGGTCTACCGGGTAAAGCTCTCAGAACTGCGCCGCCAGGAAGAAGAACAGGGAGCGCCGGCGACTGCCCAGGCGGAACTGGTTTCCATATAGGCAAGGTGTGGGGCGGGCGCCCTCGCCCGCCGCTGTTGACTTTGACCTGGTCAAAAACACCCAGATCCGAAACATCAACTAAATCCAGCCCCAAAGCCGGCGGACGAGGGCGTTCGCCCCACACCTTCCCGCTCGCGGTAGAATCCTTGCCATGCGCATCAGCAGCCGCCGCAGGGCCGTTGCCTTTTTTGTCGTGCTGGGCGTTTGCCTGGTGCTGCTGGCGGTCGGACTCAATGTCGGCTGGATCATTCTCAACTGGCGTGAAGGTGTCCTGCTCTTTCTCGGGGTAATTTTTTTCGCCCTGCTGATCGCCGGGATGATCGTGAATACCAGCTTCCTGGTGCGTGAAATTCGCCGCAACGAGCAGCATGACAGCTTCATCAATGCCGTCACCCACGAACTGAAAACGCCCATCGCTTCCATCCGGCTTTATCTTCAAACCTTGCAGCATCGCGACGTGGACGAAGGTCAGCGTCGCGAATTCTATCGCCTGATGCTGGACGATACTGACCGCCTGATGGGCACCGTGGACCAGGTGCTCAAGGCCGGAGAGGCGGGACACAAGAAGCAGGACCGGCGCGTGCCGGTTGATTTCAGCGGCCTGGTTCGCGAGTGCGTGGAAGTGGCTCGCGCCAGCCATCACCTGCCACCTGAGTCTCTGCTTTATGAGCAATCGGTCAACCACGGCCCGGTCGCGGGCGTTTTGGGCGATTCCGTGGAACTGCGGGCGGCGGTTTCGAACCTGCTGGACAACGCCGTCAAATATTCCGGTGATCACGTGAAAATCGCGGTGCGACTCGACACTCCGGATGAGAAGCGCTTGACCCTGAGCGTTCGCGACCAGGGGGTAGGGATTCCGGCGGAAGAGTTGAAGCGCATCTTTAAGCGCTTTTATCGTGTCTCCAACCGCCCGCTGAGTCACGTGAAGGGAACCGGCCTCGGTCTGTTTATCGTGCGGGCGGTTGCCCGGAAGCACGGCGGCCGGGTGTTTGCCCAGAGTGAAGGCGAAGGCCGTGGCACGACGGTGGTTATGGAATTGCCCCGAGTGAGCTTGTAAGTGTGGGTTTGTAAATATTGGACGAACACTCCCTTCGACTTCGCTCAGGGCAGGCTCGGCCCATCGTTTTCGATTTTGGCGTGAAGGAGCGGCATTTGTTCTTCCCGCTGAAAATCCAAGTCAAAAGCAGCCGGCGGGGGCGTCCGCCCTACACGGGATAGAAAGATCGGCATGAGTCATGTTTTGATCGTCGAAGACGAAGCCCACTTGGCCAAAGGCTTGCAGTTCAACCTGGAGGCCGAGGGCCATTCTGTCGCGGTCGTGGGCGATGGCGAACGGGCGCTGGATCTGCTTCTGGGGAAATCTGCCAAGCCTGACGATTTCGACGCGGTGGTGCTCGATGTCATGCTTCCAGGCAAGGACGGTTTCACGGTGGCCGCGGAATTGCGAGCCGCCAAACAGTTTGTCCCGGTGCTCATGCTTACCGCCCGTGGACGGCCGGAAGACGTACTCAAGGGATTTGCTTCCGGAGCCGACGATTATCTTCCCAAGCCTTTCGAGCTTCCCATTCTCCTGGCTCGATTGCAGGGACTATTACGGCGCCGGGAATGGATGCAACAGAGCCTCGCGCCCAATGCTACGCCTGCCGCGGGATCTGCGGAGTACGAAGTTTTCTCGTTCCACGGCCGGACCATCGATTTCGGGAAGCTGGAGTTACGAGTCAACGGGAACACCATCCAGCTGACCCTGATGGAAGCAGAGCTGCTGCGCCATCTCATCCGGAACCAGGGGCGGGTCGTCTCCCGCAAATCGATTCTCGAAGAAGTTTGGGGTCTGCACGAGGACACCGACACTCGCGCCATCGACAATTTCATCGTTCGCCTGCGGCGCTATATTGAAGACAATCCCTCGGCGCCGCGCCATCTGCTCACCGTCCGCGGGGTGGGCTATCGCTTCGTGGCGGAACCGCAAGAAGAGTGAGCGCTAAGTCCTACTCATGGCGGCCGAGATTGGAAATGAGATTCTCCCTATGGTCCAGGGCGATTCCATCGACGCGTTCCAGGGCAAAAGCGTAGGCCGCGACGGCGAATATTCCCGGCAGCAGGAAGATCGGCAATTCTACCCAGAGATTCGCAGCACCGCGGGAAAGCCAAAGCATGAGCGCGCCCACGGCGAACAGCGCCCCTCGAATCGCAAAGCTGGCCAGGACGGTTGAGAGGGACGCCCTTTGCCTGCCAAACACGCCTGCTTCTATCCGGGTGGGAGAATAGATCGAGAACAGATTTCCCGCGGCGAAGTCGATGGGCACGACGAACAGAATGACGGCCAGGGTAACCAGGGTGACGCCGAGGGACGGCGGCCGATAGAGTAAAAACGTTCCCAGCCACACCAGGACAACTTCCAGCGCAAAGACGGCGGAATGCGCCAAATTCTTCCCCAGCATGATTTCGCGGAAACGGACCGGGAAAGCGAAGAAAAGCTGGGTGCCACTGCCATCCGCCCCAAAATTATTGTAGGAAAGATTAGTCAGCAGGAGCAAAGAGTAGGCGGCCCCGAGCGGAAAGGTGAGCTCGGGGGCATGAGTGAACAGCCCCGGGTTCCTTGCGGAACTTCGAAAAATCAAGAGCATGAACAGGGGCACGATCAGGGTGAAAAGCATCGGCCCGCTGCGACTAAGATAACGCAACTCTTTTTCGAAGACGGCGGTGACCGGCCCGGGGAGTCCTGGCAGATTCCAGCCCGGTTGCAGCGCCGGCAGGCCGCTGGGCCGGGCTTTGCGTCGGTCTGATTCGCTGAGGTTCTCGCCGCGATACTCCGCGCGCAAACGAAAATTCAGCAGCCAGAGGAACGCCATTCCATAGAACACCAGCAGCAGGAATGGGAGCACGCTGGTTCCGGGCCGCGCCTGTATCGTACCGGCAATCGCAGCCGCGGCGAGGCCCGGGGGAAGAGGTTGCTGGGCATTGGAGACCTTCTCGCCGAGGATTCTAGTTTCCGGTATCGATCGATGTTCGTAGACGGCGATCAAAGGGCCGATCAGCTGAAAACTCAGGATAAAGAGGAAGAAAAGGATACCCATGATTTCGCGGGTGCGCCGCTGGGCCAACCAGCGGTCCAGCCAGGCGAACAGCATGCGCGCCAGAACGATGTTCACCATGGCAAAAGTCAGGAGTACCACGGTCGCCCACGGAAGCACGCTGGGCCGGGCGACACCAATGCCGATGTCAATTCCAATCAGCCATAAGCTGGCCACTGCAGTTGCCGGGTCCAGCGAGCCATAGGCGAGGCGGACCAGAAAATACAAGTGGTAGCTAAGTGGGAAGCGGAGAAGATTTGAGGACTCTACATTCTGGGTGAAAGCCGTTGCCATCAAGGGAAACAGCTGCCAAAAAAGAAAGACAGGCCAGAGCAGAACACCGAGCCACTTCTCATTTCCCTGCAGGATCAGGAACCAGGCCGCCCCGCCCAGCCCCACGGCGCCGCCGACGCCGCCGGCTGCAAAGGCCAATCCAATAAAAACGCGGGAAGCCAATTCCAACCGGCCGCGACGAGTGCGCAGGGAGTTGACAAAGATTCGCCAGCGCAGTTCAGCGACCGCCGCCAATTGCTGGCGCGCTTGCGGGGCCGGGCTCAGCATGGCCGGCGTCATCTCGGTTTCGGCATCCTCAGATCGGTCCCCCTTGCTTCAGCTCAGCCAGGACAATTCCTGGCCATCGGGCCGCGCGCCTCCCACGATGAGCAGGAAGATTTGCTCCAGGGTCAGCTTCTCGCCGGGAGAAGATCCAGCCGCCCCTACGGGAAGGTCCGCCGATCGCGCCTCCACCCCAGCTCGCAGTTCCTCGATCGAACCTTGGGCCACGAGCCGACCCCGATGGATGATGCCGACGTGAGTGCACAAACGTTCCACAATTTCCAGGACGTGCGAAGTGAGGAAGACGGTCGCGCCGCGCGCGATCATGCGATGCAGCATGGTTTTCAGCGTGCCGGCGGCAATGGCGTCCACGCCTTCGAACGGTTCATCGAGAAACAGGACCTTGGGCCCGTGGATTACGGCTGCGGCCAATGCCAGCTTCTTCTGCATGCCATGAGAGTAGTCGGTGACCAGCGCCTTGGGCTGCTCGGTCAGCTGCATGAAGTCGAGCAGTTCGGCCGTGCGCTTGGCGGCAGTCTCCCGATCCAGACCATACATGCGGCCCACGAAGTTCAAGTATTCCGATCCGGTCAATCGGCCGAACAAGGCCATGCCCTCCGGCACCACCCAGATCTGCTGTTTCACCTCTACCATGTTGGCGACCAGATCGAGTCCGAGAACCTGGATTCGGCCCGCAGTGGGCGCCAGCAGGCCGGTCAGCATCTTGATGGTCGTGGATTTTCCGGCGCCATTGGGTCCCAGGAAGCCGAAGAACTGGCCCGGCGCCACTTTTAGATTCACGTCCTCGACGGCTACAAGCTTGCCGAAACGCCGGGTCAGGTTTTCGGTGCAGATGGCGGGAGAAGGCATGAAAGTTTCGACTCTAGCACAACCGCGGGCCGCAATTTCCCCTAGCAGAAGCGCATGGACAACCGTGGCATGCTGACTTGTTCGCCGGGCTGCCTTCTGGCGTGTACGGCCCAATCTATCGAATCCTGCAATCCGAGCTTTGACAAAATCGCTCCCCGTACTAGACTGGGCGGCTGAAATTTCTCAGGCTATCGCGAATGCATGTGCAGGACGAGGGGTCTGGGACGCGTTCGGTTTCAGGAGGCGATTTATGGGCTCTCGCTGGCTCGTGCTGCTTTTGTTCTCATTGACCACCAGCGTGTTGCTGGCGCAGTCTTCGCCGCCGCCGTCCTCGCCGTCAGCTGCGCCGGCCGAGCCCTCCGTGCAGAGCCTGCTCGACCGCATTCAGCAACTGGAAAACCGGATCACTCAACTGGAGGAACGCGACCGCCAGAAGGAGGCTGCCCAGGCGGCCCCTGCTGCGGCCGGGCCCAGCCCGGCTGAAGCTCCCGCAGCAGCGGCCGCAGCTCCAGCAACCGCTGCGACCCCAGCCCCGACGCCTGGCCCGGCCACAATGCCCGGGGAAGAGCATGCCAGCATGGGGGAAATCCGCGACGCCGAGCGACATTTTCCGTCGCTTCAAATCAGAGGGTTCGGTGACATCGATTTCTCCGCTACGGACGAGAAGGGGTCGATCAGTGGTTTCAAGCTGGGCCAACTGGTTCTGCATCTGGCTTCGCCGTTATCCGAAAAGGTCAGCTATTTCGGCGAAGTCAGTTTCACGGCGGTGCCGACCGGATACGACCTGAGCGTGGAACGCACCATCATTCGCTACGACTACAACGATTACTTCAAGATCTCGTTCGGCAAATACCACACTCCGATCGGCTATTGGAACACCGCTTTCCACCACGGCGCCTGGCTGCAGACCACCATCGACCGCCCGGAAATGGTGAAGTTTGGCGGAACATTTATTCCCGTGCATTTCGTGGGGGTGCAGGCGGAAGGAAATATTCCTTCCGGCGGGTTGGGCTTAGGCTACAACGTGGGCCTGGGGAACGGGCGCTCCTCCGTGCTCAGCAAGTCCGGAGACAGTGGCGATTCCAACGACAACCGGTCGTGGGTGGCCAATGTATATGCCCGGCCCTCCCGGTTTTATGGGCTTCAGGTGGGCGCGTCGGTCTATCGCGACAAGCTCACCCCGCTACCGGGCCAGAATTTTGGCGAGTGGATTACCGCCGCCGATGTGGTCTGGACCAAGGAAAAGCCGGAATTCCTGGCCGAATATGCCAACGTCCACCATCGCGACGTGCTGACCACCAACACCTGGGACAGCCAGTCATTCTACGTTCAACTCGCCTACCGGCTGCCCTGGCAGCAAAGCAAATGGAAGCCTTACTATCGATACGAGTATATTCATAAGCCGGAAGACGATCCGACGTTACTGAATGTGCTGGATCTTTCTGGTTCGACGCTTGGGGTCCGATACGACATTACGAACTTCGCGGCGTTCAAGGGCGAGTATCGGAACAGTCGCCACGGCGTGGATGAACCCCGTGTGAACGGGGCATTTTTCCAGACTGCGTTCACCTTCTGACACGCACATGACAGCTCACTTGAAATTCGCCTCCCGAACCTTCTGGCTCAGCTGCCTGTGCCTGGCGCTTCTGCAACCGCTGGCGGCGCAACGCCATGACGTCGACATCGCGGTTGTGGTGCATCCCGACACACCCGTCAGCAATCTGAGTCTGGCCGAAGTACGCAAAGTATTTCTCGGTGATCGTCAATATTGGACCGCCAACATTCCAGTCGTTCTGATGATTCGCGCCCCTGTGGCCCGGGAGCGAAACGTGGTTTTGAAGGTCATCTACCAGATGTCGGAATCGCAGTTCAAACAGTACTGGATTGCGAAGATTTTCCGGGCGGAGTCGGCCACCGCGCCCAAGGTGGTGTATTCGAATGACATGGCGAACCAATTGGTGACGGCCATTCCAGGCGCGATTGCGTTTATCGACAGCAAAGAAGTGAAGCCGGGCGCGAAAGTGCTGCGCGTCGACGGTCGTTTACCGGGAGAGCCGGGTTATCCGCTGCGTTAGGTAGCGCTGGCTTCTCGCTGTCGTGATTGTTTGTGGAAGGCGCGAGGTCCGTTGTGCCGGAGTGGAAGGGCACGACTTCAGTCGTGCCGGGAAAGGCCGCGCGAAATGGGCTTTAGCCCCTGCGGTTTTGTTTGTCCCGCTTGAAACGCCGTACGACCGACATCCCGATTGAGCCTGAATAGCGGACCTCGGGCCCTAAAGCGCAACGCATTTTCAAGGGTGGCACGACCGAGGTCGTGCCCTTCCCGAAATCGTGCCGCGCCATGCCAGGGGAGATGCGCATCGCATGAGCTTTTCCTCTAGCTCGTAAAACTTGTCCAAATTCGAAATCGCTGCCCCTTACTGCGGCATGGCGAGCTGTTGCACTATTCTCTGGAATCTGGGGTCGGAACGGACATCATCGAAAGCGGGTTCGACTTTCACGTAGGTGAGGTTGCTGTCGCGGTCGTGGTAAGCCTGTTCGAGCGATGCCAGCGCCTGGTTCCTGTCACCCAGCCGGGCGTAGATCAGGGCAATGTTGTAGGAAGAGACGTAACCCCGCTTGGCTATTTCTTTCAGCCCTTCCAGCCAACTCTTCAGCACTCCGGGATAGCCGGAGGCGTTGAAATCCTCGCCGATGGATGCCGCCAGGTCGGGATTGCCGGAAAGCGTCAGCACCTTCTGCCGTTCCCCAACCGCTTCCTTGAACATCCCGTTCTGCGCGAATGTGGCTTCGATGGCACGCTGGGCGGGGGCGAATTTCGGGTCCATATCCAACGTCTTCGTGAGTTGCAGCGCGGCCTCGTCATACTGCCGGGTGAAATAAAGCAGCCGGCCCAGACTGGTGTTGGTGAGAAGCGACAAGGGATCGAGTTCCTGCGCCTTCTTCAGTTCTATCCGGGCTTCGTCGAAGCGACCCATGCGGGTCAGAAAATCCCCGTACCACTGGTGGGTGGAAGGATTGTTGGTGTTCAACTGAATCGCCCGTTTGAACTCGGACTCGGCTCCTGACCAATCCCAGTCATAACTTTCCCGTACCAGCCCCAGCGATATGTGGGCCTCGGGCAGTGTGTCATCCAGTTTCACCGCCTGCTGGGCCGCGGATTTTGCGTTTTGCCAAACCTGCTGCGGCGGCGTGTATCCGGACTCGCCCAGAAAGTTGTAAGTAACTGCCAGTCCGGCGTATGCCTGGGCATAGTGCGGGTCCTTCTCGACCGCCTGATTGAAATAGTTCGTTGCCTTCCTGAAGCCGTCTTCCGTCCACTTGTTCCAGTAAAAAAGACCCTGCAGATAGAGTTGGTAGGCTTCGGGACTTTCGGTATCGTGCTTGGCAACCTGGCTGGATTCCTCTGCTCCAACAATTCTCGGTCGCAGGTTGTCGTAGATCTCTTTGGCGATATCTCCCTGCACTGCGATCAGGTCGGAAACTTTGCGGTTGAACTGGTCGCCCCAAAGCTCAGAGCCGTCGGAGACGTTCACCAGATCGGTCTGGATGGTCAGGGTGTCTCCGCGTTGCGCGACCCTGCCCATGAGCACCGCGTCCACGTTAAGTTCCTTGCCGACTTTCTGGGCATTGACTTCACGCCCCTTGTAGCTGAAGACCGTGCTGCGAGCCATGACGCGCAGCTCCGGCACGCGGGAAAGACTGCTGATAATTCCTTCCGTGACCCCGTCGG
>JBOGLD010000051.1:0-8167 GCA_050745885.1 Terriglobales bacterium | reverse complement strand
TGCGGCGCAGCGAAATCCCGCGCGTGCTGGGTGGGATGGGCATCAACATTCTGACCACGCCCCGCGGAGTCATGACCGGACGCCAGGCCCGCAAGCAGGGCGTGGGCGGCGAAGTGCTGTGCGAGATTTGGTAGGACAGCTTCTAGCTACTAGCTTCTGGCTACTGGCTAGAACAGCAGGAACAAGTTGGAAACAATTGTTGTGAGCGCATAAATGCGACTTGGCTAGAAGCCAGGAGCTAGAAGCTAGAAGCCTATGTCAAGAATTGGAAGAAAACCGATCCCGCTCCCCAAGGTAGTTGTGGTCAAGATTGAAGACGGCACGGTCAACGTGCAGGGGCCCAAGGGCAAACTGGACACCCAGTTGCCGCGTGGCATCCGCATGGAGCAGCAGGATGGTAACCTGGTGGCGATCCGGGAGAACGACTCGCAGGCCGCCGTCCATGGTCTGGCCCGCGCCCTGGTGAACAACGCAGTTGAGGGCGTGACCAAAGGCTGGACCCGGGAACTGGAAATTGTCGGCATCGGGTATCGCGCCGAACTCAAGGGAAAGACCACGGTGGTGTTCAGCCTGGGCTACTCGCATCCCATCGAATACCCGCTGCCGGCTGGAATTGAAGCCACGGTGGACCCGAAGCAGACCAAGCTCAGCGTCACCGGCATTGACCGCCAGAAAGTGGGACAGGTGGCGGCTGAAATGCGCGGCCTGCGGCCGCCCGATCCGTACAAAAACAAGGGTGTACGGTATGCCGGCGAGCGCCTGAAGAAGAAGGTGGGTAAGACCGGAGCGAAATAACCGTCGGTGGCCCTTGGTCGTTGGTCGTTGACCAACCCCGAACGGCAGCGAACGGAACGCTACGAAAATTGTTGAGAGTCGTGATCTCTGGTTTTGCGTTTTTGCCAACGACCAAGGACCAACGACCAAGGACCAAAAAATGCTGACCCAGACATCGAAGAACGCGAACCGGCGGCACGTGCACAAGCGTATCCGCAAGAAGGTTGTGGGTACGTCGGAGCGTCCACGGTTGAACGTGTATCGCTCGTTGAATCACATTTATGTCCAGTTGATCGACGACTTGAAGGGCGAGACCCTGGTTTCGGCGAACTCCGCCGAAGGCAAAAAGAGCGAGCGACGCACCGGAGGCAATCTGGCGGCGGCCAAGAGTGTGGGCAAAAATATTGCCCAGCGCGCCAAGGCCAAGGGCATCGACAAAGTCGTGTTCGACCGCGGCGGGTACATTTATCACGGGCGGGTCAAGGCCCTGGCCGATTCCGCTCGCGAAGCCGGGCTGCAGTTCTAACGAATTGAGTAATTGGGTAATTGAGGAATCGGGTCATTGAAAAGCAAAGAAGCGACTGAAACGGGCAGCGGGTTTCAAATTACCCAATTACTAAATTGCCCAATTACCAAATTTCGAAATGAGAATCAATGCCAACAGTGATTAAGAAGCTTGATGCGAATTCGTACCAGTTGAAAGACCAGGTGGTCTCGATCAACCGTGTGACCAAAGTGGTCAAGGGCGGAAAGAACCTTTCTTTCGCGGCCCTGGTCGTGGTCGGGGACCCCAGCGCGGCGGTGGTAGGGTATGGCTCGGGAAAAGCCAAGGAAGTTCCCCAGGCCATCCGCAAGGGAATTGAGTCGGCGAAGAAGAACCTGATGCGGGTCAACCTGACGCAGACCAGCATTCCGCATCTCGTGCTCGGGCGTTACGGCTCGGGCCGGGTGCTGCTGAAGCCGGCTCCGGAAGGTACCGGAGTGATTGCGGGCGGCGCGGTGCGCGCGGTCATGACGTCGGCGGGCATTCAGAATGTGCTCACGAAATCGATTGGCACCACCAACCCGCATAATGTCATCAAAGCGACGTTTGACGCGCTGAAACATTTGAAGAACCGGAGCGATGTCGCCGCCATGCGCGGCAAGTCGGTCGAGGAACTGTAATCATGCCTAATAAACTGGCCAAGAAACCGTATGCCGGTGGCGGCGCCAAAATCCATTTGAAGTGGGTGCGCTCGGCCATTTGCGCTCCCGTGCAGCAGAAGCTGGTGGTCAAAGGCCTGGGTTTCACCAGGCTGAACCAGGTCATCGAGCGGCCGGACAACCCTGCCATTCGCGGCATGGTAGCCAAGGTGCCGCACCTGGTGGAAATCGTAAACTAGCCGTCAGACCTCAGCTATCGGCCCTCAGCCAATCCTGAGCGCTGAAAGCTGAGAGCCTGACAGCTGAGAGCTTATTTATGAATCTTTCAAACATTCGCGCACCAAAGAAGGCGACGGCCAACAAGAAACGCGTAGGCCGCGGCATGGGTTCGGGTATGGGCAAGACCTCGACCCGTGGACACAAAGGCCAGCGCTCGCGCAGCGGTTCGCGCATGATGCGCGGTTTTGAAGGCGGGCAGATGCCCCTGCACCGGCGCATGCCGAAACGTGGATTCACCAACATCTTCCGCCAGGAATTCAATATCGTGAACCTGGAGAAGCTGGCGGCGCTGGGCGAGACCACCATCACCCCCGACGTGTTGCGCAAGGCGGGAGTGATCAAGGGCAAGCATCCGGTAAAGGTGCTGGGAGACGGGGAACTGAGCAGCGCGCTCACCGTGCACGCCCACAAATTTTCCAAGTCGGCCCAGGAGAAGATCACCAAGGCCGGCGGCAAGTTCGAGGTGTTGTAGCCGATGCTGGAGAAGCTGACCAACGTCTTTCGCATCCCCGACCTGCGCAAGCGCATTCTGTTCACGCTGGCGCTGCTGGCGGTGTACCGCCTGGGCGGACACATTCCCACGCCGGGGGTGAATGCGGACAAGCTGCAGCAATTCTTCGAGCAGAACAAGGGCAGCCTGCTGGGCTTCGTCGACCTGTTTTCCGGCGGGCAGCTCCGCCGTCTGACGATTTTTGCCCTGGGCATCATGCCCTACATCACGGCCTCGATCATTTTGCAGTTGCTGACCGTGGTCTATGAGCCCCTGGCCAAGTTGCAGAAGGAAGGGGAACTCGGGCGCAAGAAGATCACGCAGTGGACCCGTTACCTGACCTTTGGTTTGAGCGCGGTGCAGTCCTTCGGCATTGCCTGGCAGTTGCAGCGGGGCGGAGATTTCGTCATGCACCCAGGCGCTTCTTTCGTTCTGATGACCATGCTGACTCTGACCACGGGCAGCGTGTTCATCATGTGGCTGGGCGAGCAGATCACCGAACGCGGAGTGGGCAATGGGATGTCGCTGCTGATTTTTGCCGGCATCGTGGTGGGTCTGCCGCGCGCCGTGATTGATCTTTTCGACAAAGTCCGCACCGACGCCTGGGGAGCCTTTACCGCCCCGGCGATGATTCTGCTGATCGGGGTCATGATCCTGGTGGTGGGTTTCATCGTGTATGTGGAACGCTGCGAGCGCCGGATTCCGGTGCAGTATGCCAAGCGCGTGGTGGGCCGCAAGGTCATGGGGGGACAGTCTACGCACCTGCCCCTGCGGGTGAATTCGGGCGGTGTGATGCCGGTAATTTTCGCCTCGTCCATCCTCACCCTTCCCCAGACCGTGGGATATGGGCTGCGCAACAGCCGCTATTTCGGGGACCTGATCCGCTGGTTGGGATGGGGTGAACCGCTCTACACGGTGCTGTACGCGGTCGGGATCGTCTTTTTCGCCTATTTCTATGTCTCGATTGTCTTCAACCCCAATGAGGTTGCCGACAATATGCGGAAGTATGGTGGATTTATTCCGGGCATTCGTCCGGGCAAGCGCACCGCCGACCACATCAACGAGATCTTGACCCGCATCACCCTGGTGGGTGCGCTGTATCTGATCATCATCTCGTTTATTCCGGAATGGATGATCACCGGTATCCATCTGAACCATCTTTACGGGCCAGTGGGGGCGTTTTTCGAGCGGCTGCCCACCTGGGTCACGAACGGATTGAACGTGAACTTCTATTTTGGCGGAACGTCGCTGCTGATTGTGGTGGGCGTGGCCATGGACACGGTGACCCAGATCGAAGCCCAGCTGGTGATGCGTCACTACGACGGCTTCACCCCGCGCAGTGGACGCATTCGCGGGCGCCGCACCTGGTCTTGATGTAGGCGCGGGCGTCGGCGCTCGTGCGGGCAATTGCAAGGACTTTGGTTGTTGAGATGTGCAGATGTTGAAGTGGGCCCGCAGTAGTCGTGCTGGTCGAACCAAATTGCGATCGGGAGGCGGAGACCAGTTCGATGGCGGAGGCAGCCTCACGCGGCATCGGACCGGTCATCCTGCTTGGCTCGCCGGGCGCGGGCAAGGGTACGCAGGCCAAGCAGATCGTCAAGCGCTATCGCATCCCGCAGATTTCTACAGGAGACCTGTTGCGGGAGAATGTGCAACGGGGCACACCGCTCGGGGTCGCGGCCAAGGATGTGATGGCGCGGGGTGAGCTGGTGCCCGACGATCTGATTTATGACATGGTGGCGCAGCGCTTAAGGCATGCGGACTGCGAGCCCGGCTTCATCCTTGACGGTTTTCCCCGCAATCCGGCCCAGGCCGGATGGCTGGACGCGTTCCTGGAGAACGAGTTCTTTGAAAATGCGCAGCGCGGCAAGTGTCTGCCCATTGTGATCCGAATTAACGTGGACTATAATAAGTTGCTGCGTCGGATTACCGGACGCCGTTCTTGTCCCGTCTGTGGACGGATCTATAACGTCTACTCCCAGCCACCCCGTGTCGCTGATCGATGCGATATTGATGGTTCTACGCTGGTGACCCGCGACGATGATCGTGAAGAAGTCATCCGGGATCGACTGGCGGCCTACGAACTGCAGACCAAGCCCGTAGCGGAATACTACGCGCGCAAGGGGCGGCTGGCTTCTGTGGATGGCGACTTGCCGATCAATCAGGTCACCGAGCAGATTTTTAGAGTGATCGAGAGCCAGCGCGGTGTGGCTTTGGGCGACAACTAGACGATGGCGATTGTCTGCAAATCGGCGGCGGAGATCGAAAAGATGCGGCGCAGCGGCGGCATCGTGCGCGAGGTGCTGAACCACGTTCGCGGCCTGGTGGTGCCGGGGGCGACCACGATGGACCTGGAACGCGCGGCCGAACAGAAAATCAGGGACCTGGGCGTAAAGCCGGCTTTCAAGGGATATTTCGACTATCCCTGCGTGCTTTGCACCTCGATCAATGAAGAGATTGTTCATGGCATCCCGTCGGAGAAACGGGTGTTGAAGGCCGGCGACATCGTTTCTATCGACTGTGGCGTAGTGCTGGACGGCTACTACGGCGACGCCGCCATCACGGTCCCGGTGGATGGTTCGATCACGCCAGAGTTGGCCAAGCTGCTCGAAGTCACCGAGGCGTCGTTGTACCGGGGCATCGAGGCGGCGCGGATCGGGAACGCAGTGGGAGATGTCGGGGCTTCGGTGCAGGAGTTTGTGGAAGCCAACGGCTTCAGCGTGGTGCGGGAGTTTGTCGGACACGGCATCGGGACCCGGCTGCACGAGGAACCGCAAGTGCCGAACTATGGCACCCGCGGGCACGGGGCCCGCTTGCGCGAAGGCATGGTACTGGCCATCGAGCCCATGGTTAATTCCGGCAGTCCGGGGACCCGAGTTCTCGAAGACAAGTGGACCGCCGTGACCGCCGACGGCAGCTACAGCGCCCACTTCGAGCATTGTGTCGCGGTCACCAAAGATGGCCCGATGATTTTGACGCAGTAGGCAGCTTCTAGCTCCTGGCTGCTAGCTTGAATCCAGAAACGACGGGATTTAGCTAGAAGCCAGTGGCTAGAAGCGATTTCTAAGGAGTCGATGAGCAAAGAGGACGCGATTGAAGTGATGGCGACGGTCGTGGAACCGCTGCCTAATGCCATGTTCAAGGTTGAACTGGAAAACAAGCACCAGGTGCTGGCCCACGTCTCGGGAAAGATGCGCAAGAACTTCATTCGCATTCTGCCCGGCGACAAGGTCGCAGTTGAGCTTTCGCCCTACGACCTGAACCGCGGCCGCATCGTGTATCGCTATAAATAGACGTGTGGGACCGGTTCTGTGGCCCGGTCAGGTCGGCAAAGCCCGACGACCAACGACCAAGGACCAACGACAAAAGGCTGGTTTATGAAAGTACGAGCGTCGGTAAAGAAGATTTGCGATAAGTGCAAGGTCATCCACCGCAAGGGAGTAGTGCGGGTGATCTGCGTCAACTCCAAGCACAAGCAGCGCCAGGGATAAAGGATTCGAGGAACACTATGGCACGCATTGCAGGCGTCGATCTACCGCGCAACAAGCGGACGAACATCGCGCTGACTTACATCTATGGCATCGGCGGCCCGCGCGCGGCCCGCATTCTGGACGCGGCCAATGTGGACCCGATGAAAAAGGTCCAGGACCTGGGCGAGGACGAAGTCAATCGCATCCGCCAGGTGATCGAAGGGGAAGGCATGGTGGAAGGCGACCTGCGCAAGGAAGTTTCGATGAACATCAAACGGCTCATCGAAATCGGTTCCTATCGCGGCTACCGTCACCGCCGTAACCTGCCGGTCCGCGGACAACGAACTCACACCAACGCGCGCACCCGCAAGGGTCCACGCAAGGGCACAGTGGCGGCCAAGAAGAAATCGGCAGCCAAGACTTAGAAAATCAGCTACTGGCTTCTAGCTCCAGGCTAGAAGCTAAAAGCTAGGAGCTAGAAGCTAACATGGCAAAACCAGCAGCACCAGCAGCGGCGGCGGGCACCGGAGCAGCGGCGCCGGAAAAAAAGGGCAAGAAAAAGACCTTTAAGAAAAAAGAGCGGAAGCACGTTCCGCACGGGATTGCCCACATCCAGGCTTCGTTCAACAACACCATCGTGACCATCGCCGACCAGGCGGGGAATGTTCTGGCCTGGAAGAGTTCGGGTTCGCTGGGTTTTCGCGGATCGCGAAAAGGGACGCCGTTCGCCGCCCAGCAGGCCGCTCAGAACGCCGCCAGCATGGCCCGCGATCACGGCGTGCGCAGCGTCGAAGTGCGGGTAAGCGGCCCCGGTTCGGGACGGGAATCGGCAATTCGCGCTTTGGCTGCAGCCGGCATTGAAGTTCGCAATATTAAAGACGCTACGCCCATCCCGCATAACGGTTGCCGTCCGCCGAAGCGGAGGAGAGTATAAGAACCGTCGTTGGTCCTTGGTCGTTCGTCTTTCGCAAGTACGAATGGCCGGAAACGGCAATGAACCGGAAGAAGGGGATTTGCCAACGACCAAGGACGAAGGACCAACGACTGATTTTCGTCCGGGACGAAGGGTGAAGCCAAACCTGTAAACCGGTCATCTAATAAGGAGAAAACAACTTGGCCCGTTACACTGATCCCGTCTGCCGTCTCTGCCGCCGCGAGGGCATGAAGCTGTTCCTCAAAGGCACAAAGTGTTTCAGCGATAAATGCCCTATCGAAAAGCGTAACTTCGCTCCCGGGCAGCATGGCAAGGACCGCAAGGCCAAAATAGTTGGCTATGGCCTGCAGTTGCGCGAAAAGCAGAAAGCCAAGCGCATTTACTTCACCCAGGAAGCACAATTTCGCAACTACTTCGAGAAAGCCGCGCGCACCCGGGGCGTGACCGGCGAAGTGCTTTTGCAACAACTGGAGCGCCGACTGGACAACGTGGTTTACCGTCTTGGCTTCGGAATGTCCCGCCGCCAGGCCCGCCAGTTGGTGCGTCACGGCCACATCCAGGTGAATGGACGCAAGGTCAACATTCCTTCGTTTCAGGTGAGCGTGGGCGAGGAGATTGCGATCCGGGAAGGCAGCAAGAAACTGCCCATCCTGGAGCCGGCCAAGGAATTTGCCAGCCACCAGAATGCGCCCAACTGGCTGGAGATCGATCGCGACAATTACAAAGGCAAGGTCCTGGCCCTGCCCAAGCGCGAAGATATCAACCTGCCGGTGAACGAGCAGTTGATTGTGGAGTTGTACAGTAAATAGTTGTTGGTCGTTGGCTCTTGGTCGCTGGCCCTTGGTCGTTGGCCAAGATCAAGGGCCCAAGACTTGCAACGATTTTCGTCAGTCGTTTCGCTGTTGGTTTGACCAACGACCAAAAGGCCAACGACGGTTTTTCCGGTCCTTTAATTCGAGCCAGATCAGCCTGTTTCTGACGCCTGACCTGAATGAAACGCGGACCTGTTCAGGGATGTCAGGACTGAGCCAAACGGCCGAAGGAGAACAACGTAATGCTTTGGAAGGGATTTCAAAA
>JBOGLD010000050.1:0-17558 GCA_050745885.1 Terriglobales bacterium | reverse complement strand
GACTGTTCTGGTGCGACATTGTGCCGGACGTCGGCCCCACGCACCCAAAAGATCACGTCTTCCGCAATATTTGTGGCGTGGTCGGCCACGCGTTCCAGATTGCGCGCCACCAGCAGCGCATCCAGCGCCTGATGCGTCGTCTCGGGATGTTCATTCATGGACTTGACCAGCACGATAAACGCTTCATCCTTCATGCGATCGACCACGTTGTCCATTTCGAGGACCGCTTGCGCCAGTTCCGCCTTGCCTTCGATGAAGGACTCCAACGCCCGCCGCACCATGGCGGAAACCGCAGCTGCCATGCGAGGTATGTCGACCGGCAGGTCGGCCTTGGGCAAGTCCACCATATCCATCACGCGTTCGGCAATGTTCACTGCCTGGTCGCCTACGCGCTCGAGATCCGCATTGATTTTGGTGACCGCGAGAATGAAGCGGAGATCCACCGCCATGGGCTGCTGCATGGCCAGGAGGTCGAAAGCCAGTTCGTCAATTTCGCGCTCCGCCAGGTTGATCTGAGTTTCGCCGTCGAGCACCATGCGGCAGCGCGTCAGGTCGCGCTCGATATATGCCTGGCAGGCGCGGTCCACGGCCTGCTCGGCCAGTCCGCCCATACGCAGCAAACGTGCCCGGAGTTCGTCCATTCCCTGCAGAAATCGGGTGCGCGCCATTATCCAAACCTGCCTGTGATGTAATCTTCCGTCCGTTTGTCGGACGGGGTGGTGAAAATCTTTTCGGTCTTGTCGAACTCGATGAGCTTGCCCAAAAGGAAGAATCCGGTAAATTCGGCGACCCGCGACGCCTGCTGCATGTTGTGGGTCACGATCACGATGGTGAATTTTTCCTTAAGCTGAAAAATCAGTTCTTCGATCTTGCCGGTGGAAATCGGATCGAGGGCCGAGCAGGGCTCGTCCATGAGCAGAACCTGCGGCTCTACCGCCAGGGCCCGAGCGATGCACAGCCGCTGCTGCTGACCTCCGGAGAGGCTGGCTCCCGACTTCTTGCGCATCGTGTCCTTCACTTCATCCCACAGGGCGGAGAGCACCAGCGAGCGCTCGACAATTTCATCCAGCCGCTTGCGATCGCGGAATCCATTCAACTTCAGCCCGGCAGCCACATTGTCATAAATGGACATGGTCGGAAAGGGGTTCGCCTTTTGGAACACCATCCCGATACGGCGGCGAATCTGTACTGCCGAAGTCCCGTTGTAAACGTCGAGCTCGCCAATACGCACTCGCCCGGTGGCCCGGGCTTCCGGGATGGTTTCATGCATGCGGTTCAGACAGCGCACGAATGTGGATTTGCCGCATCCCGATGGACCAATCACGGCGGTGGCGTGGTTCGCCACCACCGTCATATTGATGTCGTACAGTGCCTGGGTCTTGCCGAACCAGGCATTCAGCTTGTCGACTTGGATTCCAACACCCATAGTCTCAGTGTGCTCCCTTAAGCATACCGCGGCCGGCCACCAGTCGCATCGCACCCACCGAAACGACAATCAGCACAATCAGGATTAACGCCCCCGCCCAAGCCTGACGGTGCCACTCATCGAAGGGCGAAATCGCGTAGGTGAAGATCTGCAGGGACAAGGCGGCCGTGGGCTGCTCCAGCTTCCAGTTCCAGTACTGGTTGCCGAAGGCCGTGAACAGCAAGGGCGCCGTCTCTCCCGCCACCCGGGCAAACGCCAGCATCACCCCGGTGATCACACCCGACGTGGCGGTGCGAAGGGTAATCGACAAGGTCGTGCGCCAGCGCGACACTCCCAAACCATAAGCGGCCTCGCGCACCGCTTGCGGCACCAGCAAGAGCATCTCTTCCGAAGTCCGGGTGATGGTGGGCACCATCATAATGGCGAGGGCCACGCCGCCGGCCAGGGCCGAGAAGTGTCTTTGGGTCAGCACCACCAGACTGTACGCCACAATGCCTACGACGATCGAAGGCACACCATTAAGCACGTCCGCAGTGAAACGGATCAGGTTACCCAGACGCGTTCCGCGTCCGTATTCCGACAGGTAAATTCCGGCGCCAATTCCCAGCGGAACACCCATGCAGCTGGCGATCAGCAGAATATAGACCGATCCGGCAATGGCATTGGCCATGCCTCCACCCGCTTCACCCGGCGGTTTGGGAATTTGGGTCAGAAACGCCCAGTTGATCGACCCAATTCCCCGGTACACCAGGTATCCGAAAACGGCTCCCAGCGGGAGTAGCACGAGAAATATCGCGGCCATGGCCGCCAGCGTCACCAGGGAGTTCATCCCACGACGCCACAGGCTGATCGGGGCAGCAGCGAAATCGGAGGTCAGATGGCTTTCAGGCATGGCTCCTTGCCGGGGTCCCACGAGTGACGGTCCAGACCAACATTTGGGCCACGATGTTCACGATAATCGTTACCAGGAAGAGCGCTAGGCCGACTTCGACCAGGGCGCTAAGATAAAGGTTGCCCGCGGCCTCGCTGAACTCGTTGGCGATCACGCTGGCCATGGTGTAGCCGGGAGCAAACAGCGATTTTGCAATTTCGGGACGGTTGCCAATCACCATGGTCACGGCCATGGTTTCACCCAACGCACGGCCCAGGCCCAGAATCACGCCGCCCATGATGCCGGCGCGAGCGTTGCGCAGCACGCCCGTGCGGATCATTTCCCATCGGGTCGCGCCCAGGGCGAGCACAGCTTCCCGCTGCTGTTGCGGAACCGCAGTCATGACTTCGCGGGTAATCGAGGAAATAATGGGGACCACCATGATTGCCAGAATGATTCCCGCCGCCAGCATGCCGATGCCGTAGGGCGCCCCTTCGAAAAAGCCGGTCCAGCCCAGGTACTTGGCCAGCCATGGCTCCACGTATTGTCGGAGCAGCGGCACTAGAACAAAAATCGCCCACAATCCGTAAATCACGCTGGGAATTGCCGCCAGCAACTCGGTGGTAAAAGCCAGGGTGCCGCGCAGCCAGCGCGGCGACATCTCGGTGATAAACACCGCTACTCCGATGGCTAAAGGTACAGCGATGAGCAGAGCCAGAACCGAAGAAACGATCGTTCCGTACACAAACGGAAAGGCACCGAATTCTCTGTTGACCGGATCCCAATCGCTTTGAAAAAAGAATTTCCAGCCAAAGGCGTGCCAGGAAAGGCTCGACTTGGTCATGAGCTCATACACGATCAAGCCGACCAGGGCGAGCACCGAAAGGCCGCAGGCCAGCATGGCCCAAGAAAACGCGGCGTCCGCGCGCCGACTGTCGCTGGCGGTGATCAGCGCCTGTACTTGCGACCCAGTGCTTCCCGCAACTGCCTGTTCCGGAACGGGTTGCGGTCCTTTCAGTGGGGGCGCTCCCAGAGCTCGATTAGCCATTTCGGGCAAGGTAGCATGGTCGTGTTACAGGAGTGTTAAAATAGCAGTTTGTCCCTGCCTCGGGGAGCGCTTCCGCCGGGGACCCGAGAGCCCGTTTCCAGCGATCCCAGGTTCAAACTGTAATTGTCCAAACTGTAATTGTTCAAACTGTAATTGTTCAAACTGTATTAGTTTCAAACCGTATCTTCAGACATGGCCTTTGACCCTATGCCGCTGCACCCGGATCATACTCGAGCCACCTTCCGCAAACTAGGCCGACAATTGGCAAAGCTTGCCCGCAAGCCGGCTCCGGAAAGTGTACACAAATTCCGCACCTCCATCCGGAGGGTGGAAGTGTTGCTTTCAGATTTTGCTGAAAAGCGCAGTGGCAATGACCGGAAACTGCTGAACCTCCTGCACCGCCTGCGCAAGAAAGCTGGACGGGTACGCGATCTCGATGTCCAGAGTGCGGCTTTGCGCAGTCTGAAAATTCCGCAGGAACCGGGGCGGAAGTCGCAGCTCATGCGCACCCTGGCCGAGCTACGGGCGCAGCGCGAGAAGAAGCTGGTCAAGTCCCTGGACAAGCAGACTGTGGCTGAAGTGCGTAAACGCCTGAAGCGTGCCGCAGCCAGCCTGCAGATTCCGCAAAATGCTCAGCCTCTGAGCCTGGTTCGGCGAAAGCTGAGCCAACTTCAAGTCGATCACGGTTCCGTCACCGAAAAAACCCTGCACCGATTCAGGATCGCGGGCAAGCGGGCGCGTTATATCGCGGAATTGGCAGGCAACGATGCAGAAGCCACTCGCCTGATCGCGCTGCTCAACCATATGCAGGACGTGATCGGCGACTGGCATGACTGGGTCCAATTGGCGGAGCGCGCGGAGAAACTGTTCGGCGGCGTCCAGGATTCAGCCCTGGTGGCAGCACTGCGCAACGTGACCCGGGCCAAGTTCGGCCAGGCTGTGATTACTCTGACCGAGACCCGCGCCGCGCTGGCCGGCAAGAAACCTGTTTTAGGCACCCCCCCTGGCCGCGAGCCTGCACGGCAAGGTTCCGCCGCCGCTGCTGTGGCCTGAGGGAAAGACACAAGCTCCCTCCCCCTAACAAAGTGGTGCCGCCGTCCCCGCGCCCGTCGTGCGGGCGTCCCGCCCCGACCCTTCCGAGAGGCAAAGGCTTGAGCGACAGCCGGCGCAGCCCGCCCTCAGCACGCTCCAGAAGGATGTCGGCCCGGCAAAGCCCCGCGCCCCTGGGCCTGAAAAAATGGCGGCAAATCCAATTGCCCCCCGACCTCATCTAATAACCTGATCGAATGGCCTGGAGAAAGCCCAAACTTTGAGGTCCAGAATCTTTGTTTTCATTGCAGTCATTCAAACCGTCCTGTTTTTGACCCATTGGTTCCTATATAAGACGTGGACGTATTTCTGGGCCGCGCCAGACCCGTCCAGAATTTCTGCCTTGCAAATAGCGCTGGCCTTGCTGTCGGTCAGCTTTGTGCTGGCCTCTCTGCTGGCATGGCGCTCTTCGCACGGCTTGGTACGCGTCCTTTACACCCTCTCCGCAGTCTGGCTGGGGACTTTGACTTTCTGTTTTCTGGCGGCCTGTTGCTGCTGGGCCATCTACGGCGGCGCCCGGGTTTTCGGACTGCAGCCCGACCGGCGCGAACTGGTTGGGATCCTGTTCGCCCTGGCTCTGTTGGCGAGTTTGTATGGCGTGGTCAACGCCGCCTGGACCCGGGTGCGACGAGTTCACGTCACCCTGCCGAACTTGCCCGAATCCTGGCATGGCCGAGTAGCAGCGCTGGTTACAGACACCCATCTCGGTCACGTGCGCGGTTTTCGATTCATGCGGCGCATCGTAACCACGCTCACACGGCTACGCCCCGACATCGTCTTTATTGCCGGCGATATGTTCGACGGGACGGTGGCGCGGGTGCGTGAGCTTGCCCAACCCTGGGCGCGGCTGGCGACCCCGCTGGGAGCCTTCTTCGTTTTGGGTAATCACGAAGAGTTCACCGATTCCAGCAAATATCTGGATGCGGTCGAGCACTCGGGCGTGCGTGTCCTGAACAATGAAAAAGTGACGGTCGATGGCTTGCAGATTGTCGGCGTCCACTATCGCGATTCGACCAACGACGACCACTTTCGCTCCGTCCTGCGCCACGCCGAGGTGGATCGTGATCGCGCCAGCATCCTGCTCACCCACGCCCCCGACCGGCTCAGGATTGCCGAAGAAGAGGGCTTCTCCTTGCAGCTCTCCGGCCACACTCACGGCGGACAGTTCTTCCCTTTTACCTGGATCACCTCCCGCGTCTACGGCAAATTTGTGCATGGCTTGCAGCGTTTGGGCAATCTCATCGTCTATGTCTCCTATGGAGCCGGCACCTGGGGACCGCCCCTCCGGCTGGGGACCACGCCTGAGATTGTACTGATCCAGTTCGACTGATTCGATTTCGGCCTGTGGGGCGGACACTCCTGGCCGCCTTTGACGTGGAACATCGGCGTCAGCGTTTGCGTTCCATGGGGTGTCCTTTGCCAACTTTGCGCTAAAACAGCCTTACCGCAAAGGACGCAAAGGATTCGCGAAGTACGCAAAGAACGGCCCCGAATCAGCACTTTAGGCGCGGGTCTCCCTGGCCGGGAGAAGGTACAATGGCCCAAGATTATGCGCACGATCCTCGACATTTTCGTGGAAATCTTCCGCAACCTGTGGGCCCACAAGCTGCGCTCATTCCTCACTATGTTCGGCATCGCCTGGGGTGTGGGATCGTTGCTGCTGCTGGTCGGCGTCGGCGAAGGCTTTCGCTCGGGCAACAAGCGCGAGATGGCCGAGTTCGGCAAGGACATCATGTTTATCTTTCCCGGACGGGCGCCCGTGGTAAAGGGCAGCATGAACTCCGCCCGTTCCTATTTGCTCACCTACCAGGACTACGTGGACGTCCGCACTCAAGCCGCTCACGTCCGCAATGCTTGTCCCTTGCTTTCCCGCACCGACCTGCACGAAGTGAGCGAGTTCTCCAATGGCGGGGGCGAAATCCTGGGTGTCGAGCCCCAGCTTAGCGAGATCAGTTATCTGCCCCTCAAGGACGGGCGGTGGCTGAATGAAATGGACGGATCACAGAGGCGCAATGTGATCGTCCTCGGCAACGAACTGCTGAAGACCCTGTTTCCCGGGCGCCCCGCCGTAGGTTCGTTCGTCCTGCTGAACGGCCTCCGGTTCGAAGTCGTCGGCACCCTGCCGCACCTCGGCCGGGGTGATAACAACTGGCTGAATATGCGTGGCTATATCCCTTTCCCGGTCATGGCCACGTATTTCCCGCTCAAAGGAGAAAATCACGAGAACTCCATTTCGTTTATTGAATATCAGCCGACCGTGAGGGCAGACCACGAACTGGCCCAGAAAGACGTTTTCAAGATCATCGCCCGCAATCACGGTTTCGATGCCAGCGATGAAAACGCCTTCGACAGCTGGGACACGATCAAGCAATCACAAATGGTGGGGACGATTTTCGATGTCATGAACATGTTTCTGGGAGCGGTGGGCATGGTCACGCTGGCCCTGGGCGCAATCGGAGTCATCAACATCATGCTGGTGGCGGTAAGCGAACGCACCCACGAGATCGGATTGCGCAAGGCCCTGGGCGCCACCAACCGCAATATTCTGTTTCATTTTTTTCTGGAAGGGTTGCTTCTCACTCTGGGCAGCGGACTGATCGGCATGGGTCTGGCGGCTGGGTTGATGGCGATGATGGGCACGGTGCACGGGCCGGGAGGATTCGATCCTCCCAAACTGGTGCCGATGTCGGCCATGCTGGCCATTGGCAGCCTGACCCTGGCGGGAGTGGTCGCGGGCCTTTATCCCGCGCGCAAGGCGGCCATGCTGCAGCCGGTGGAAGCGCTCCGGCAGGAGTGATGAAATTTGTAATTGGGTAATTGGGAAATTTTCTAATTGAAGAGATGGTAAAGCTTTCAAATTACGAAATTACACGATTACACAATTACCCAATGATCTATGTTTCGTGATCTGCTCCGTGAAGCCTACAGCGCCATGCGGCACAATCGCCGCCGCACCGCACTCACCATGCTGGGCATGGCATGGGGCATTGCCACCGTGGTCATGTTGCTGGCTTACGGCGATGGTTTTGGCCGGGCCTGCGCCAATATCTTTGCTAATTTCGGCACCAAGCTGGTCATCGTGGTCCCGGGCCGTACTTCCCTGCAAGCGGGGGGGCAGAAGGCGGGAGTCCTCCTCCACTTTACTCTGGACGATGTGGAGGCGCTGACCACCAACCTTCCCCAGATTACCTACATCACTCCCGAAGTCAGCAAGCAGGCCACCGTCCAATACGACACCCGGTCTTTCAACTTCAGTGTCACCGGCAACTATCCCAATGTGCCTTCCATACGCGTCCTGAAACTGAAACAGGGACGCTTCTACAACGCCGTAGACCAGATACAGCACGCCCGGGTGGCGGTAATCGGCTCCGAGGCCAAGGAGAAACTGTTCTCCGGGCGCAACGCCCTGGGCGAGCGCATCCGGGTGGACGGTCTCAGCTTCGAAGTCATTGGTGTCCTGAGCCCCAAAATGCAGGAGGGCGATAGCGATATAAACCGCGTGCTCTACATCCCCTTCACCACCATGAGCGACCTGAAAGATACGCATTACCTCGACTCCATCTGGTTCACCTATCAGACTCCGGAGTACGAGCGTCTGGAACAATCGGTCCGCTCCATTTTGGCGGTGCCGCACCGGTTCAACCAGACGGACCGTCAGGCGGTGCGAGTGTTCAACCTCATGATGCAGGTCCACCAGTTCGAAATCATTACCCTGGGCCTCAAGGTCCTGATGGGTTTCATTGGCACGCTCACCCTCGGCATCGGTGGTGTCGGGCTGATGAACATCATGCTGGTTTCGGTCACCCAGCGTACCCGCGAGATTGGGGTGCAGAAGGCGCTGGGGGCGCGCCGCCGCTACATCCTCGTTCAGTTCCTCGCCGAAGCCCTGACCATCACCTTCATCGGCGGCGTGCTGGGAATTATTCTGGCCTACGTAGTGGCATTTTCCGTAGGCCGGCTGACTCTATACAGTGCCTTCGCCAAGAACGGCGAGGCCGGCGATATCCGCCTTATCATCGCCCCGGGAACGCTGATCGCAGCCACCCTGATCCTCGCTTTTGTAGGACTGGTCAGCGGCATGGTGCCCGCCTTCCGCGCTTCCCGCCTGGATCCCATCGAAGCCTTGCACTATGAATAGCGCTCTCGCCCCTCTGCGAAATATGCAGACAGGGGTTGAGGATGAAGCAAAGGGAAAGCAGGAAGGCGAGCAGCGCCTCAGCCGCTATCGTACTTGTATTTAAGTGCTAGTTGGGAGACACCATGAAATTTGCCAGGATCGTATTCTGGATTGCCGGCATTTGGGGTGTACTCGTCCTCACCCCGCTCTACTTCATCTTCGACCTGATCGGCCGCAACGATCCGCCCGTCATCACCCATCCGGCGTTCTTCTATGGATTTGTGGGAGCAGGGCTGGCCTGGCAGATTGCGTTTTTCGTCATCGCCACCAGCCCGGCGCGCTATCGTCCGCTGATGGTTCCTTCGGTGCTCGAAAAATTCAGCTACGGGATTGCGGTGGTGATTCTGGTCATGCAACACCGCATGCGCGCGTCCGATCTTATCTTCGGCGGAGCCGACTTGCTGCTCGGCCTCCTGTTTGTGATTGCCTACTTCACCACGCCGCGGCATCCCGCCTAGCCGATGGCCGCGGCTTGGCGATCTGTTGAATCATGGCTCAATCTGAATTGGGCCCCATCATTTCTCGCAGTGGCCCCTGCAACAGAAAGAAGAATCGCTATAATCGTACGGCTCGTGGCTGGGAGGTTGGCTGCCGGTGATGTTGATGGCGCGAGTCGCGGCGCTACAACTTCTGGGTTGTGGGGCCACACTCAAGCGCACCACCCGTTTCAATTGAATCCATCGTGAATGAATCCTCCAAGGTTGATCTGGTCGGCGTAGGGCTGAACGCCACCGACACGCTGATCCGCCTGCCCCACTATCCCTCGCTGGGATCGAAAGTCGAATTTCGTTCTGCCGAGATCCTGCCCGGCGGCCAGGTCGCAACCGCGGTCGCTGCCTGCCAGCAATGGGGCTTGCGGACCCGCTACGTTGGCAAGATCGGCGATGACACCGCAGCCACGATTCACCGCGCGGAGTTCGGACGGCTGGGCGTCGAGACTCATCTCCTCGCCGCTTCGGGATGCGCCAGCCAGCAGGCGGTCATCCTGGTCGACGATGCCGGCGAGCGCACCGTGCTTTGGAAACGCGACAACCGCTTGACCCTGCAGCCGGAAGAACTACAGCGCGAGTGGATCACCCACGCCCGCGCGCTCCACCTTGACGGACATGACACTGCAGCGGCGATCGTGGCTGCAAACTGGGCCCGGACCGCCGGCGTCCCCGTGATTGCTGACCTCGACGACCTTTACCCGGGCGTGGACGCGCTGTTGGGGCAGATCGACTACCTGATTACCAGCCGTGACATTCCGGGACGCCTGACCGGCGAGCCAGATTTGCGCAAGTCGCTGCCCGCAGTTCACAGCCGCTACGGTTGCCGCCTCAGCGCGGCGACGCTAGGAGAGGAAGGTGTCCTGGCCTGGGATGGCTCGCAGTTTCTCTATGCGCCTGCCTTTCGCGTGCACCCTCTGGACACCACCGGCGCCGGCGACATCTTCCACGCCGGATTTATTTACGGGCTTCTGCAGGGCTGGCCGCTGCCGCGTCAGCTCGATTTCGCCTGTGCCGCGGCCGCGCTGAACTGCACCGCACACGGCGCCCGCGGCGGCATCCAGTCTGTCGGAAATATCGAAAAGCTGGTCACCACTGGCCCTCGGCACGCCCCCGCTTTCGATGTGTCGAAGTGAAACTGAAAAGTAACTTGCCCCTGTCATCCTGAGCGAAGCGATATGTTTCGCTCGCGAAACATATCCGCAGTCGAAGGACCCCTATGAGCTAATCCCCCCTGCCGCCAGGTTGGGATCGCTGGATCTGCTCTCAACGCAAGCGCGGCTCGGGCCGCGCTTGCGATAACAGGTGTTTTTCGCTAACCCAAAGCGGCGAACAGCGCCGCCTTCCAGCGTCGGTTGTCGATGGTCCAGCAAACCTTAGTCTTGCTTCCCTTTCGCAGCGTGTCGGCCCAAACCGCCTGATTCCGTTCGTCTGCTGCCACATTCAGCCGATCCACAACCGTCATGCCTCGGGTCAACTCGCTGCGAGTCTCGACATCTAGATAATGTTCGCTCCACTCGTTTCCAACCGTCGGATCCAGCGCAAGGCTCATGGCCACAGGATCTGGCAGGGAGATGCCATCCTCTCCAGTCTGCTCCCTGTAAGCCTCGCGCGCCCGGCTGTTGCACTCGATGGCAAAACGGGCCAGATCGTTATTGAATCCGAGAACCCGCGCGATGTCGGCCTCGTTGAGGACAGCGTCTCCGCGGCAGGTTTGCCAACCCACCAGTTCCACCGGAAGCCCGCTCAGCATCACGATCCGCGCTGCCTCGGGATCAACCCAGATGTTGTATTCCGCTGCCGGAGTCACGTTGCCTTCGCAGCACGGGGCGCCTCCCATGATCACACAGCGGCCGACCAGGGCCGCGATCGTAGGTTTGCGGGTCAAGGCCAGGGCAAGATTGGTGAGCGGCCCCAGCGTGACCACCACGAGTCCTGGATTGGCTTCGATGGCTTCAATCATCGCATCGACGGCGTGCAACTTCTCCCGCGACCGGCGGGGCGCGGGATAGCCGTGATCTCCCAGGCCGTCGCGGCCATGAAACCACGTGGCGCTCTGATGCGCGCGCCGCAGCGGCTTTTCGGCGCCGGCAAATACCGGTACCTCTGCTCCGCAGAGTTCTGCCGTATAGAGGGCGTTCTGGGTGGCCTGCTGGACCTCGACGTTCCCCGCCACGGTTGTGATCGCGACCACCCGGACTTCCGGAGCGCGGAGGGCCATAATGAGGGCGACGGCGTCGTCTGAGGCAACGTCCGTATCGATGAGGAAGGCGCGCGCCATCCGCGTAGGATAACAAAACGCCTCCGCTGCTGTTCCCTTCCGTGCTAGTTGGTGATGGTAATGGTGATGCTTGCCGTGTGGGTCGCGCTTCCTCCAACAGCGGCGGCAGTTGCGGTTACGGTTGATGTGCCCAGAGGAGTCCTGGGGCTGGCAGCCGGACTAGGACTGGATCCGCAACCGGCCACTCCCAGAAAGAATGTGGCGAGTACCAGCATTTGCAGCCACTTCAGATGTCGCCGAGGCGAGCGCTCGTAGGCGGCGGAATCTCTTCGGCCTTTCGTGATCGGGAGCAGGGCCAACAGGAGGAACGGAAACAAAAGAGCCAGGATTTGCCGACGCCCAAAATCGGAACTGGCCGGGGACGCCAAGGGGCCGGCGGTAGTCAGCCTGAACTGTACGGTGTGAACTGTGTCGCTGCCGTCCATCTGCACGCTGGCCGGGGAAAACGAACAGGTCGCAAACTGCGGAAGTCCGGAGCAAGTAAACGCAACCGAGCCCGTGTATGCGCCCGCCGGGGTTACGGTCAAGGTCGCCGTCCCGGTCTGGCCACGGCGAATCGTGAGCGCACTGGGGCTGGCCGAGATCGAGTAGTCGGGCGCGCTAACCGTCAAGGTTGCGACCGAAGCGGTGCTCTCAACGAAGTTGGTATCGCCGGAATACGTGGCCGTAATGTCGTGGTCGCCGCTCGCGAAATCGCTTTTGCTCAAGGTCGCGTGGCCGCTGTTCAGGCTGACCGCCGAATCGATGGCGGCGCCGCCATCGAAAAAGGTGACCGTCCCCGAGGGAGTGTAACCGGCGCTGTTTGACGAGGTGACCAGGGCGGACAGCATAGCTGACTGCCCGGGCGCGACCGGATCGGGAGAAAGGCTGAGGGACAAGCTAGTAGAAATTTGTGATCCCGCCAGGCTGATCAGGCTGGAAGTGCTCTCGGCTGAGTGCGCGTCGCCTTCGTAATTACCAACGACATTGTGGGCGCCGCCACCAGGGATGGAGACACCAGTCACAGTTGCCGTCGCGGAGATGGAGCCCAGCGATGCGAGAACGTTCGAACCACCCAGGTTCGCAACTACGAGATCGATAACGCCGTCTCCGTTCAGGTCCCCCAAGGCAGGGATGTAATTGGCAGCTCCCGTCGCCGTGGATACCCCCGCCAGAAGCGTGCCATCCCCCTTCCCCTGTAACAGGGACACGCTTCCGTCCAGGCGGGTCACCAGCACATCCGGAATTCCGTCTCCGTTGACGTCGGCCGCAGCCACCCCCCAGGGGCTGGACACCGGATACTCCACCTCGGTCTTGAAGGTTCCATCTCCATTGCCCAGCAGGACGCTGACACTGGAGCTTTCGTTGCTGCATACCACCAGGTCCTGATTGCCGTCCCCGTCCAGATCCACCGCAACCAGGTTGGTGGGACCGCTGCCGACAATGTAGGCGGTCGGTTCCTGCAATGTCCCATCGCCACTCCCCAACAGCACGGTGACGGTATTGCCGGAGTTGTCTGACACCGCCGCATCGACCTTGCCGTCCTTGTTGAAATCCGCGACTGTCAGGCCGTAGGAATAGGAATAGGTGCCCGAGCTATAGCTCTGCGCGGTCTGGAAAGTCCCGTTACCGTTGCCCAGGAGCACGGCCACGCCACCGCCCTCACCGACGGAGTTCAAGGTAACGATATCGAGGATCCCATCGCGGTTGAGATCGGCCAGCGCGACGTAGTTGGACTCACCGCTGGTTGCGTTCGTTTGTACCGCCTGAAATGTTCCATCCCCGTTCCCCAGCAACACACCGATGCCGCCATTGGTGTGGTAGGCCACAACTACGTCGGGGTATCCGTCCCCGTTCAAATCGCCCACCGCAAGCCCAAAAGGATAGCCGCCCACGGCGTAGTCCACGTGGGTCTGGAAGGTCCCGTCCCCATTGCCCAGAAGCACGCTCAAAGTCGAGCCGCTATAGTTTGAGCTCACCAGGTCCGGTATTCCATCCCCGTTCAGGTCCCCGATTACTACCGCGTAGGTCGAATCGGAGGTCGCAAGGGGCGTCATCACTTGCCACCCACCGGTCTGGCTGGCGGCATCGAGCGCGGCCGAGCCCAGGGAAAAATTATTGTTGGTCTGGTCCACGAAGAAAACATTTCCCGTCGGTGCGGTGGAGCTAAAGGCCGTCACCTTCCCGCTCAGTGTGTAACTGCCGGCGCTGCCGCCGGAAGTAATCTTGGTCGCGGTGGTCGCGCTTGACGCTCCTGTCACCGTGATGGTCTGGGCTGAAGATGTGCTGCTCAAATACCCCGTGGTGCCGGCATACACGGCCGTAATGACGTGACTGCCCGGTCCCAGACGCGTCTTCAGGTTGGCAGTGCCATAGGTGTAGGTCGATTCCGTGTTGACCAACGGCACGTTCGCCAGCGCCGTGGCGCCATCGTAGAAAGTCACAGAACCCGCGGCCACGGCTGACGCTCCCGCATTCACGGTTGCCTGCAGGGTCAGCACGGTGCCCTGGCTCACTGAAGCACTCGGACTGACGGAAACGGTCGTGGTCGTGGTGGGCGGCGGCGTGGCATGGCATCGCGGCGCACAAACTGAAAGGATCGCGAGCAGTAGGGTGCCGGCCCGGAACCATGCAAAAGGAAAGCTTGAGCGGGTCATCTCGGGCGGCGTGGTGGAATGAGACATGATGCGCGACTCCTTGGAATCCAGGTCCTGAAAACCGCATGCCCGAAGGTTCCAACGCCTTCGCAGGTCATGCCGGCCATAGATGGAACGAAGCAGCCCCGCCTGCCCACGCCGACGCGCTACTCTGGCCGGGAACCGAAATGCCGACGGAAATGCGGTCAGAAAGAGTGATCGGCCCAGGCGGACGGAACTTTAGGCTGGTGCAGTACAAATCAGGCGGAGACTGCGATCTAGATTCCGCTCAACCTGGCGGGGACCTGGATTTTCTCCACCCCCGGGCCCGGGAACACAACCGACGCTACAGCGCCCTCCCCGTACGCGGTACACTATTTCTTCCGCCATGCCGACTCTAGCCGCGGTCGATATCGGATCGAACTCGGTTCGTCTGAAAATCTCCCGCCTTTCCGGACGGCGTCTGCTCGAGATTCATGAAGATCGCCAGGTTACGCGCCTCGGCGAGAGCGTGTTCCGCACCGGATTTCTGTCTCCCGGCGCCATCGGCGATACCGTAAAGGCGTTGCGCCGTTTCCATCGCGCCGTGCAACATGAAGGCGCGGACACGGTGCGCGTGGTCGCCACCAGCGCCTTGCGCGATGCCCGCAACTCCCGGGCCTTCATGGAGTGGGTGTACTCGAGCACCGGGTGGAAAGTCGAAATCATCTCCGGACTGGAGGAGGCCCGCCTGATTCACCTGGGCCTGGTGTCAAGTCTGCGGGTCAGCGCCGCGCCCACGCTCATGGTCGACCTCGGCGGCGGCAGTTGTGAGCTGACCATTTCCAGCAAAGGCCACATCCGTGACACCGTCAGCCTGCCCCTGGGCGCGGTGCGTCTGACCAACGAGTTCTTGCATCACGATCCGCCCCGCAAAGCGGAACTGCGGCGTCTCCACGGATTTGTGGAAAGGGAAATTGGGCGCATCTCTGACCGGATCGCCAGGTCCCGGCCAAAAACCGTGATCGCGACCTCGGGCACGGCCGCCTCCCTGGCCGCGGTTTGTCACGGCTTGTATAAGACGAAAGGTTCGCGCGCCGCCGCGGTCTCGCGTACCCAGATGCGCCGCATCGCCAAGATGCTGGCGCGCCAGCCCGTGGCAGAGCGCAAGGAACTTTCCGGAGTCGGGCCGCGGCGCGCCGAGATCGTGATTGCAGGAGCCGTGGTCTATGCCGAACTCCTGGAACGCTGCCAGTTGTCGGGATTCCGCTATTCCCCGCTGGGATTACGGGACGGTTTGCTGGCGCAAATGGCGGCCGAATATGATCGCAGCACACGCTCCGGCAAGCGCATCGAATCGGAGCGCTGGGACTCGATTCGTGCCGCCGTCGCCCATTATCGCGTGGACATGGACCACGCGCTGCAGGTCCGGGAATCGGCCATGCACCTGTTCAAGACTTTGAAGCCGCTGCACCGGCTTCCGCCCGAGTACGCGGAATGGCTGTCCGCGGCGGCGATGCTTTACGAAGTCGGCGACTATGTCAATCGCAACGGCAGACACCGCCACGCCTACTACATCATCGCCCACTCGGAAATTCTGGGATACACGCCCGAGCAAAGACGAATTATTGCAGCCACGGCGCGCTATCTCGGCAAGTCGCGGCCGGCGCCCGGCGACGCAGCCATGAAGATCCTGCCGCCGGACGACCGGGAATTCGTGCGCAAGGCGTCGCTCCTGCTGCGGCTGGCGCGCGCACTCAACCTGGGCCGCGGTGGCGCAGTGCGCGGAGCCCACGTGCGGACCAGCCGGAGTGAGATCAAACTTGTACTGCGGGCCAAGCTCCGCGCCAGCGTGGACCTGGAGTTGTGGGCCGTGGAAAAAGAGAAGGATTATTTCCGCGAAGTTTTCGGTCGCGAGCTTTCCGCAGCGGCCGCGTAGAGTGTGCGCAGAATCTTGGGCGTGAGGCACCAGGTCAGGGATGCCGAACGGCGGTTCATTTCCGCCCGCGCCACCGCGCCTTTCTTGAGGTCGATCGCCGCCTCGCAGCCGCTCTCGCTGATGGCCCGCCCCAGAAATTCGCTCAGGGTTGGATTGTGGCCAACCAACATGATGGCGTCGCGCCGGGCGTATTTGTCGAGCATCTTGCGGAAATCCGCGAACGAAGCCGTGGGGCGTAACGCATCTTCAAACAGCAGTTTGCCCTCGTAACCCATTTCGTTGCCCACCAGCGAGGCGGTCTGCGCGGCCCGCTTCAAGGGACTCGAAATAATAACGTCTACCTGGACATCCAAAGCAGCCAGGGCGCGGCCCACGTAGCCGCATTGCTCGACTCCCGCTGGATCGAGCGCGCGCTTTTCATCCTTCTTGGCATTGTTTACGGGTTGACCGGCATTGGCGTGACGCAGGAAATAGAGAATCATCTCGCTTTACCGTCCCCTCCCGGCCATGATCCGCCGGACTTTGCGAGGCGGGGGCACGGGCATGGCTTCCACCACCTGCTTGCCTTCCGCCAGCGCCAGCAGAAAGTCCTGCGCGCTGAAAGCGGCGGCCCCCACCGGCGGCTTGCGCTTTCCATCCGCCTGCCAGCTGCGGACATAGACGCCATCCTTGCGCAGCACGCGGGCCTTCACGTTGTCCACCAGGTAGGCATCCAATATTTCATGGCTCACGCGCTCGCGTCCCAGAGCGTCTTTCAATGGGAACATCACCTCCACGCGTTCGTACAGATTGCGCGGCATCCAGTCCGCGCTGGCAAGATAGACTTCTTCCTGACCGCCGTTAGCAAAGTGGTAAATGCGGCTGTGCTCGAGAAAACGTCCCACAATGCTGCGCACCCGTATATGATCGCTTACCCCGCGTACCCCTGGCCGCAGAGCGCACATCCCGCGAACGATCAGATCAACTTCCACTCCGGCTTGCGAGGCGCGATAGAGCGCCATGATGATGTTCTTATCGAGCAACGCGTTCATCTTGGCGATGATGTGGGCGGGGCGCCCGTGGCGGGCATGCTCAGCCTCGCGCTCGATCAGCCCCAGACATCGCTCCGCCAGATCGAGCGGAGCCACCAGTAATGGCTCGTAGTTGGGATGCTCGGCGTAGGCGGTGAGAAAACTGAAAACATCGTGCACCGCGCGCGTGATCTCCGGATCGGCGGTGAGCAAGCTCAAATCGCTGTAGATCCGCGCCGTATTCGCATTGTAGTTGCCCGTCCCCAGATGGGCGTAGCGGCGCGTCACCCCATCCGAGTCGCGCCGCACCAGCAGCGATAGTTTGCAGTGCGTCTTCAGGCCCACCAGGCCATGGAATACCTGCACTCCGGCGTCTTCGAGGTCGCGGGCCCATCGGATATTGGTATCTTCATCGAAGCGCGCTTTCAGCTCTACCACAGCGGTCACTTCCTTTTTTTCCGCTGCTGAAATCAGCGCCGGTACGATCAGCGAATGTTCGTTGGTTCGGTAGAGAGTCTGCTTGATCGAGAGCACCTGCGGGTCCTGGGCTGCGGCTTCAATGAACGAGACCACCGCATCGTAGGAGTCGAAGGGGTGGTGCAGCAGAACGTCGTGGCGGCGCAACTCCTCGAACA